>NZ_JBUBUV010000002.1:6597500-6746987 GCF_054897715.1 Pseudomonas sp. RT6P73
GCTCACTAGTCGAGTCGGCCTGCGCGGAAGATGTAACGGGGCTCAAACCATACACCGAAGCTACGGGTATCACTTAGGTGATGCGGTAGAGGAGCGTTCTGTAAGCCTGTGAAGGTGAGTTGAGAAGCTTGCTGGAGGTATCAGAAGTGCGAATGCTGACATGAGTAACGACAATGGGTGTGAAAAACACCCACGCCGAAAGACCAAGGTTTCCTGCGCAACGTTAATCGACGCAGGGTTAGTCGGTCCCTAAGGCGAGGCTGAAAAGCGTAGTCGATGGAAAACAGGTTAATATTCCTGTACTTCTGGTTATTGCGATGGAGGGACGGAGAAGGCTAGGCCAGCTTGGCGTTGGTTGTCCAAGTTTAAGGTGGTAGGCTGGAATCTTAGGTAAATCCGGGATTCTAAGGCCGAGAGCTGATGACGAGTGTTCTTTTAGAACACGAAGTGGTTGATGCCATGCTTCCAAGAAAAGCTTCTAAGCTTCAGGTAACCAGGAACCGTACCCCAAACCGACACAGGTGGTTGGGTAGAGAATACCAAGGCGCTTGAGAGAACTCGGGTGAAGGAACTAGGCAAAATGGCACCGTAACTTCGGGAGAAGGTGCGCCGGTGAGGGTGAAGCATTTACTGCGTAAGCCCATGCCGGTCGAAGATACCAGGCCGCTGCGACTGTTTATTAAAAACACAGCACTCTGCAAACACGAAAGTGGACGTATAGGGTGTGACGCCTGCCCGGTGCCGGAAGGTTAATTGATGGGGTTAGCTAACGCGAAGCTCTTGATCGAAGCCCCGGTAAACGGCGGCCGTAACTATAACGGTCCTAAGGTAGCGAAATTCCTTGTCGGGTAAGTTCCGACCTGCACGAATGGCGTAACGATGGCGGCGCTGTCTCCACCCGAGACTCAGTGAAATTGAAATCGCTGTGAAGATGCAGTGTATCCGCGGCTAGACGGAAAGACCCCGTGAACCTTTACTATAGCTTTGCACTGGACTTTGAATTTGCTTGTGTAGGATAGGTGGGAGGCTTTGAAGCGTGGACGCCAGTTCGCGTGGAGCCAACCTTGAAATACCACCCTGGCAACTTTGAGGTTCTAACTCAGGTCCGTTATCCGGATCGAGGACAGTGTATGGTGGGTAGTTTGACTGGGGCGGTCTCCTCCTAAAGAGTAACGGAGGAGTACGAAGGTGCGCTCAGACCGGTCGGAAATCGGTCGTAGAGTATAAAGGCAAAAGCGCGCTTGACTGCGAGACAGACACGTCGAGCAGGTACGAAAGTAGGTCTTAGTGATCCGGTGGTTCTGTATGGAAGGGCCATCGCTCAACGGATAAAAGGTACTCCGGGGATAACAGGCTGATACCGCCCAAGAGTTCATATCGACGGCGGTGTTTGGCACCTCGATGTCGGCTCATCACATCCTGGGGCTGAAGCCGGTCCCAAGGGTATGGCTGTTCGCCATTTAAAGTGGTACGCGAGCTGGGTTTAGAACGTCGTGAGACAGTTCGGTCCCTATCTGCCGTGGACGTTTGAGATTTGAGAGGGGCTGCTCCTAGTACGAGAGGACCGGAGTGGACGAACCTCTGGTGTTCCGGTTGTCACGCCAGTGGCATTGCCGGGTAGCTATGTTCGGAATAGATAACCGCTGAAAGCATCTAAGCGGGAAACTAGCCTCAAGATGAGATCTCACTGGGACCTTGAGTCCCCTGAAGGGCCGTCGAAGACTACGACGTTGATAGGTTGGGTGTGTAAGCGCTGTGAGGCGTTGAGCTAACCAATACTAATTGCCCGTGAGGCTTGACCATATAACACCCAAGCAATTTGACTACTCGAAAGAGCATCAGATTGCGGTGTGTGAAGACGAAACGAACCGAAAGTTCGACTGTACTCACAAAAGCAGCACAAAACACCGAAAGCTATCACATACCCATTCGCTGGAGCGTGAACCTGCAAAGGCCCACGACCTGGCTACCGAATTTCTTGACGACCATAGAGCATTGGAACCACCTGATCCCATCCCGAACTCAGCAGTGAAACGATGCATCGCCGATGGTAGTGTGGGGTTTCCCCATGTGAGAGTAGGTCATCGTCAAGATTAAATTCCGAAACCCCAATTGCGAAAGCAGTTGGGGTTTTGTTTTGTCCGCAGGAAAGTACTGGCTCTCGGGTTTTCTATGCAACGGCTCGGGGCATGGCTATCATGCGGGCCTCATTGTGAGGCGAGACTTGCATGCTGACGTTGTTAAAGCTTCTTAAGGATGGCAAGTTCCATTCGGGTCAGGCTCTGGGCATCGCCTTGGGTATCAGTCGTAGTGCGGTATGGAAGCAGCTGCAGCATTTAGAGGCTGAGCTCGGCTTGTCCATCCACAAGGTGCGGGGTCGCGGCTATCAAATGGCTGCGCCATTGACGCTGCTTGATCCTGTCGACATAAAAGAGCAGGCGCCCTCGTGTGACTGGCCTATTCTGGTCTTCGATTCAATTGACTCCACTAACGCTGAAGCCTTGCGCGCAATCGAGCGTGGCCAGGCTGCGCCATTTTTGGTGCTCTCCGAACGGCAGACTGCGGGGCGTGGCCGACGTGGCCGTAATTGGGCCAGTCCTTTCGCGGAAAACATCTATTACAGCCTCGTGTTGCGCATAGAGGGTGGAATGCGTCAGCTCGAGGGTTTGAGTCTTGTGGTTGGGCTTGCCGTCATGCAGGCTTTGCGAGATCTCGGTATTCCGGGCGCGGGCTTGAAGTGGCCCAACGATGTTTTGGTTGGCCAGAAAAAAATTGCCGGAATATTGCTCGAGTTGGTGGGTGATCCTGCTGATGTGTGTCACGTGGTGCTGGGTGTTGGAATTAATGTGAACATGCAGTCGACCGATGAGATTGATCAGCAATGGACATCCATGCGGCTCGAGTCGGGCAGGGTGTTTGATCGCAATCACCTCGTCGCGCAATTGGGGTTAATGCTTCAGAAGTATCTGGCTCGTCATCAGATCGATGGGTTTTCCGCCATCCAGCGGGAATGGGAGCAGAACCATCTTTGGCAAGGGCGGGCAGTCTCGTTGATTGCTGGTGTTAACCAGATAGATGGTGAGGTGTTGGGTATCGACAGTCAGGGTGCCTTGCGCTTGAAGGTAGATGGTGTGGAAAAAGTCTTTAGTGGTGGTGAGCTCAGCCTGAGGTTGCGTGATGATTCTTGAGCTCGACTGTGGAAACAGTTTTATAAAATGGCGCGTTCTCCATGCGGATGCCAAGCGGGTGTTTGGTGAGGGCGTGGTGGATTCGGATCTCGCATTGCTGGAAAGCCTGGATGAACTTGAGGGGCTGACCCTCAAGCAGTGCCGGTTGGTCAGCGTCAGAACGACCGAAGAGACCGGTGCGTTGACTTCTCTGCTGACGCAAGCGTTCTCTGTGTCCGCGATATGCGCTGCGCCGGCGCGAGAAATGGCTGGCGTTCGAAATGGGTACGAGGAGTTCGAGCGGTTAGGGCTTGATCGCTGGCTCGCGATGCTCGGTGGATTTCATCTGGCCGCAGGAGCCTGCCTGGTACTTGATTTCGGAACTGCAGTGACTGCTGATTTCATTGCGGGGGATGGAGAGCATCTTGGCGGGTTTATCTGTCCAGGGATGCCTTTGATGCGCAACCAGTTACGAACACATACGCGCAAGATTCGCTACGGTGATATTGCTGCCGAGCGCGCCCTGGAAAGCCTCGTACCTGGCCGTACAACTGTCGAAGCGGTTGAGCGGGGATGTTCGCTTATGCTGAGGGGCTTCGTCCTGACCCAGCTGGAAATGGCGCATAGTTATTGGGGGGAGGATTTTGCTGTATTCCTCACGGGAGGTGATGCGGCGCTCGTCTCTGAAATCGTGCCCGATGCCAGGCTGATTCCCGACCTGGTATTTGTAGGTCTGGCGATGGCATGTCCTTTGTCTTGAGGTTTTTATGCGTTGGTTGTTCCTGCTGCTACTGGTTCTCAATGTCTTCTATTACGTCTGGCATCAACAAGAAGCTCCGCTGCGTGCCAAAGACGTTACGCCGTTGAGTTTGTATCGAGGATCGCAGCAGGATATCCGCTTGCTGAGCGAGGCGACTGATGCGGCTCGTGAGAAAGGAAAGTCAACGTCGACGTCGGCGGACAGTGGGTGTCTCTATTTGGGTGGCTTTACTCGTCAGGAGATCGCACTGGCAGCTGAGCGGCGATTGGGTGGGATGGATATCAAATTTCAGTCTTTGCCAAAAGACTCCTCTGCTTCCGCAGGTTACTGGGTCCGCGTAGCGCCCGAAAGCCGTCGTTTGGTGGATGATCTTCAGCTGCTGAACCTTTCCAGAGAATTCAATGAGTTAAAACATAAAATAATGCCGTGCGAGGGGGTTGCGCCTGCGGAATAGTTTGCATAGAATGGCGCCCGCTTCGCAGTGAAGACATTTAAAGGTCGACGGTGCAAAGCGGTGTCAATGCAGCTAACCTCAGGTTTTTTAATGAGAAAATGCTTGACAGAAGGTCGGCATGATATAGAATGCCGGCTCGCTTAGGAGGGGTTCCCGAGCGGCCAAAGGGATCAGACTGTAAATCTGACGTCTACGACTTCGAAGGTTCGAATCCTTCCCCCTCCACCATTTTTAGCGAGAGCTGCAAGCTCCGCGGGTATAGTTTAGTGGTAGAACCTCAGCCTTCCAAGCTGATGATGCGGGTTCGATTCCCGCTACCCGCTCCAAGTTTGCAGATCCTGCAAAGTGTTACGCTCTTGTAGCTCAGTTGGTAGAGCACACCCTTGGTAAGGGTGAGGTCAGCGGTTCAAATCCGCTCAAGAGCTCCATATAACAAGGCAGATATGAAAATATCTGCCTTTGTTTTAATGGTTGCGGTCGCATCTTGTTGTTTTTTCTGGGTGATCGTGCGGGTGGTTTTGGTGGTGAAGCCAAGGCTGCCGAGTAAATTGTTGTAATGTCTTTTTCGGGTCGGCATAATGGTCGGCCTGATTTTGTTTTAGGTCAGTAGCTCAATTGGCAGAGCGACGGTCTCCAAAACCGTAGGTTGGGGGTTCGATTCCCTCCTGACCTGCCAGATTCACTTGGTGTGTCTGGCTTTCTTTTCACAGGATCTTCATAGATGACTCCTAAAGCTGAAGTTCAAGGCTCTCGCTTCGATCTGCTCAAGTGGCTTGTAGTAGTCGCCTTGGTGGTTGTTGGCGTTGTTGGCAATCAGTATTACTCAGCATCGCCGATCCTGTATCGCGTACTTGCATTGCTCGCCATTGCTGCTGTAGCTGCCTTTGTAGGCCTGCAGACAGTCAAGGGCAAGTCTTTCTTCGTACTGGTTAAGGAAGCTCGCACCGAAATTCGTAAAGTCGTATGGCCAACTCGCCAAGAAACCACGCAGACCACGCTGATTGTTGTGGCTGTTGTCCTGGTTATGGCGTTGCTGTTGTGGGGGCTAGATTCCCTGCTCGGCTGGCTTGTTTCCTTGATTGTCGGCTAAGGGTGTCCCGTGGCTAAGCGTTGGTACGTTGTGCATGCTTACTCCGGTTACGAGAAGCATGTCATGCGCTCGTTAGTAGAGCGCGTAAAGCTGGCTGGCATGGAAGATGGCTTTGGCGAAATTCTGGTTCCCACTGAAGAAGTGGTTGAAATGCGTAATGGCCAGAAACGCAAAAGCGAGCGCAAGTTCTTCCCAGGTTATGTGCTGGTTCAGATGGACATGAATGAGGGTACTTGGCACTTGGTCAAGGATACTCCTCGGGTGATGGGTTTCATCGGCGGTACCGCTGATAAGCCTGCACCGATCACAGATAAAGAGGCAGAAGCGATTCTGCGTCGCGTTGCTGATGGTAGCGACAAGCCGAAGCCGAAGACGTTGTTCGAGCCGGGTGAGTCGGTACGTGTCAATGACGGTCCGTTTGCCGATTTCACTGGCACGGTCGAAGAAGTTAACTACGAAAAGAGCCGGATCCAAGTGGCGGTGCTCATTTTCGGTCGCTCTACTCCGGTAGAGTTAGAGTTCAGTCAGGTCGAAAAGGTCTAGCTGAACAAGCATCCCAACCCCGCAGCCTAGGCTGTGGGGTTTTGTCGTCACTGGGATAAACGCGCAAGTAACCGGGGAGCCTTTCGAGGCGTTCGAACCCGTAATTGGAGTGCCTCATGGCCAAGAAGATTACCGCTTACATCAAGCTGCAAGTGAAGGCCGCTCAGGCTAACCCAAGCCCACCTGTTGGTCCTGCTTTGGGTCAGCACGGCGTGAACATCATGGAATTCTGCAAGGCTTTCAACGCCCGTACTCAGGGTATTGAACCAGGTCTGCCGACTCCAGTGATCATCACTGTCTACAGCGACCGTAGCTTCACTTTCGAAACCAAATCCACCCCTGCTTCGGTTCTGCTGAAGAAGGCTGCTGGTCTGACTAGCGGTTCCGCTCGTCCGAACACCGTTAAGGTTGGCACCGTGACCCGTGCTCAGCTGGAAGAAATCGCGAAAACCAAAAACGCGGATCTGACTGCAGCTGATATGGACGCAGCCGTGCGTACTATCGCCGGTTCTGCTCGTAGCATGGGCCTTAACGTGGAGGGTGTGTAATGGCTAAGTTGACCAAGCGTCAAAAGGCTATCGCCGGCAAAATCGAAGCAGGCAAGTCCTACAACTTTGTAGACGCTGCTGCTCTGCTGGCTGAGCTGTCGACTGTCAAGTTCAGCGAGTCGTTCGACGTTGCTGTAAACCTGGGTGTTGACCCGCGTAAATCTGACCAGGTTGTTCGTAGCGCTACTGTGCTGCCACACGGCACTGGCAAGACCGTTCGCGTAGCTGTGTTCACCCAGGGTCCAGCTGCTGAGGCCGCTTTGGCTGCCGGCGCTGACCGTGTAGGTATGGACGACCTGGCTGCCGAAATGAAAGGCGGCGACCTGAACTATGACGTAGTTATCGCATCCCCGGATGCCATGCGCGTTGTTGGTCAGTTGGGTCAGATCCTGGGCCCGCGCGGCCTGATGCCTAACCCTAAAGTCGGCACTGTAACTCCAGACGTAGCTACCGCGGTTAAAAACGCCAAGGCTGGTCAGGTTCGTTATCGCACCGACAAAAACGGCATCATTCACACCTCCGTTGGCAAAGTCGGCTTTGATGCCGTCAAGCTGAAGGAAAACGTTGAAGCCCTGATCGCTGATCTGAAGCGTATCAAGCCAGCTTCCTCGAAAGGTATTTACGTCAAGCGCGTTACCCTGAGCACCACCATGGGTCCAGGTCTGGTCATCGACCAAGGCTCGCTCGACGCGTAAGACAGAGGTTGGCGCAAGCGATTGCGCCAATTGAAAGATTGGGGTCCCTGCCTGGCGGGGGCTATCCAAGACCGTAGGCGGCGCAAGTCTTAAACCACAAGCCTACGCAGATGGTGCTCCCGGTTCCTTACCGAATCAGACACCAAAACGACATCTGGCCTCGGTTGGATGAAACGGTAACAAGCAGGAGTTTTTCCCGTGGCAATTAAACTTGAAGACAAGAAGGCCATCGTCGCTGAAGTCAACAAGGCTGCCCAAGTTGCTCTGTCCGCTGTCGTGGCTGATGCCCGTGGCGTAACAGTAGGCGCTATGACCGGACTCCGTAAAGAGGCTCGTGAAGCTGGCGTTTACGTACGTGTTGTACGTAACACCCTGCTCAAGCGCGCCGTTGCTGGCACTCAATATGACGTGCTCAACGACGTGTTCACTGGCCCGACCTTGATTGCATTCTCCAAAGAACATCCGGGCGCTGCTGCCCGTATCTTCAAAGAGTTCGCAAAAGGTCAGGATAAGTTCGAGATCAAGGCAGCTGCGTTCGAGGGCAAGTTCCTCGCAGCTAATCAGATCGACGTACTGGCAAGCCTGCCGACCCGTGACGAAGCAATTTCTCAGCTGATGAGCGTGATTCAAGGCGCAACCAGCAAATTGGCTCGTACTCTGGCGGCTCTTCGCGACCAGAAAGAAGCCGCTGCAGCCTAAGGCTGAGCGACTCCTTTCAGCGTTTATTGTTTATTTCGATGGCCGCGTAGGCTGTCACCCCAATACAGGAATTTATAGTCATGTCTCTGACTAACGACCAAATCATCGAAGCAATCGGCGAAAAATCCGTTCTGGAAATCGTTGAGCTGATCAAGGCCATGGAAGAGAAGTTCGGCGTTTCCGCTGCCGCTGCTTCCGCTGGTCCAGCTGCTGTCGCTGCTGTTGTTGAAGAACAAACTGAATTCAACGTCATGCTGCTGGAAGCTGGCGAGAAGAAAGTTAACGTGATCAAGGCAGTACGTGAACTGACCGGTCTGGGCTTGAAAGAAGCCAAGGCTGTAGTTGACGGCGCTCCTGGCATGGTTCTGGAAGCTGTTTCGAAAGACGCAGCTGACAAAGCCAAAGCCACTCTGGAAGAAGCAGGCGCTAAAGTCGAGCTGAAGTAAGCATCGACTTTGCTCCTCCAGCCCGAGCGTTAAGCGAAAGGCTGATGGCTGGTGGCTCTTGCCACCGGCCTTTTTCCGTTATTGGCAGCCGACTGGGTCGGTGCTGGTAACGAGCTGTAACCACCCGATGCGGTGGCGCAAACCATGGGGTTTGCACGATTTTCTGGCTGCTCCCGTCGGGAGGGGCCAAACAAGCAGGTGACCAAGCTGGGGAACGCTGATGGCTTACTCATATACTGAGAAAAAACGTATCCGCAAGGACTTTAGCAAGTTGCCGGACGTCATGGATGTGCCGTACCTCCTGGCCATCCAGCTGGATTCGTATCGTGAATTCTTGCAAGCGGGAGCGACTAAAGATCAGTTCCGCGACGTGGGCCTGCATGCGGCCTTCAAATCCGTTTTCCCGATCATCAGCTACTCCGGCAATGCTGCGCTGGAGTACGTCGGTTATCGCCTGGGCGAACCGGCATTTGATGTCAAAGAATGCGTATTGCGCGGTGTAACTTACGCCGTACCTTTGCGGGTAAAAGTGCGCCTGATCATTTTCGACAAAGAATCGTCGAACAAAGCGATCAAGGACATTAAAGAGCAAGAAGTCTACATGGGTGAAATCCCCCTGATGACTGAGAACGGTACCTTCGTAATCAACGGTACCGAGCGTGTAATCGTTTCCCAGCTGCACCGTTCCCCGGGCGTGTTCTTCGACCACGACCGTGGCAAGACGCACAGCTCCGGTAAACTGCTGTACTCCGCGCGCATCATTCCTTACCGCGGTTCGTGGCTGGACTTCGAGTTCGACCCGAAAGACTGCGTGTTCGTGCGTATCGACCGTCGTCGCAAGCTGCCTGCATCGGTACTGCTGCGCGCGCTCGGCTATACCACTGAAGAAGTGCTCGACGCGTTCTACACCACCAACGTTTTCCATCTGAGCGGCGAAACCCTCAGTCTGGAACTGATTGCTTCGCGTCTGCGTGGTGAAATTGCTGTTCTGGATATTCAGGACGAGAAGGGCAAGGTCATCGTTGAGGCTGGTCGTCGTATTACTGCGCGCCACATCAACCAGATCGAAAAAGCCGGTCTCAAAACCCTGGAAGTGCCACTGGACTACGTCCTGGGTCGCACTACCGCCAAGGCCATCGTGCATCCGGCAACCGGCGAAATCCTGGCAGAGTGCAACACCGAGCTGAACACTGAGATCCTGGCCAAAATTGCCAAGGCTCAGGTTGTTCGCATCGAAACTCTGTACACCAACGATATCGACTGCGGTCCGTTCGTCTCCGACACACTGAAGATCGACTCCACCAGCAACCAATTGGAAGCGCTGGTCGAGATCTATCGCATGATGCGTCCAGGCGAGCCACCAACCAAAGACGCTGCCGAGACTCTGTTCAACAACCTGTTCTTCAGCCCTGAGCGCTATGACCTGTCTGCGGTCGGCCGGATGAAGTTCAACCGTCGTATCGGTCGTACCGAGATCGAAGGTTCGGGCGTGTTGTGCAAAGAAGACATCGTCGCGGTACTGAAGACTCTGGTCGACATCCGTAACGGTAAAGGCATCGTCGATGACATCGACCACCTGGGTAACCGTCGTGTTCGCTGCGTAGGCGAAATGGCCGAGAACCAGTTCCGCGTTGGCCTGGTACGTGTAGAGCGTGCGGTCAAAGAGCGTCTGTCGATGGCTGAAAGCGAAGGCCTGATGCCGCAAGATCTGATCAACGCCAAGCCAGTGGCTGCGGCGGTGAAAGAGTTCTTCGGTTCCAGCCAGCTTTCCCAGTTCATGGACCAGAACAACCCGCTGTCCGAGATCACCCACAAGCGTCGTGTGTCTGCACTCGGCCCTGGCGGTTTGACTCGTGAGCGTGCTGGCTTTGAAGTGCGTGACGTACACCCGACTCACTACGGTCGTGTATGCCCGATTGAAACGCCGGAAGGTCCGAACATCGGTCTGATCAACTCCCTGGCCGCTTATGCGCGCACCAACCAGTACGGCTTCCTCGAGAGCCCGTACCGTGTGGTGAAAGACGCTCTGGTCACCGACGAGATCGTGTTCCTGTCTGCCATCGAAGAAGCTGATCACGTGATCGCTCAGGCTTCGGCCACGATGAACGACAAGAAAGTCCTGATCGACGAACTGGTAGCTGTTCGTCACTTGAACGAGTTCACCGTCAAGGCGCCGGAAGACGTCACCTTGATGGACGTATCGCCGAAGCAGGTAGTTTCGGTTGCTGCGTCGCTGATCCCGTTCCTCGAGCACGACGACGCCAACCGTGCGTTGATGGGTTCGAACATGCAGCGTCAAGCTGTACCAACCCTGCGCGCTGACAAGCCGCTGGTCGGTACCGGCATGGAGCGTAACGTAGCCCGTGACTCCGGCGTTTGCGTCGTGGCTCGTCGTGGTGGCGTTATCGATTCCGTCGACGCCAGCCGTATCGTGGTTCGAGTTGCTGATGACGAAGTTGAAACCGGCGAAGCTGGCGTCGACATCTACAACCTGACCAAGTACACCCGCTCCAACCAGAACACCTGCATCAACCAGCGTCCGCTGGTGCGTAAAGGTGATCGGGTTCAGCGCAGCGACATCATGGCTGATGGTCCGTCCACCGATATGGGTGAGCTGGCTCTGGGTCAGAACATGCGCATCGCGTTCATGGCATGGAACGGCTTCAACTTCGAAGACTCCATCTGCCTGTCCGAGCGTGTGGTTCAGGAAGACCGCTTCACCACGATCCACATTCAGGAACTGACCTGTGTGGCGCGTGACACCAAGCTTGGGCCAGAGGAAATCACTGCAGACATCCCGAACGTGGGTGAAGCTGCACTGAACAAACTGGACGAAGCCGGTATCGTTTACGTAGGTGCTGAAGTAGGCGCAGGCGACATTCTGGTAGGTAAGGTCACTCCGAAAGGCGAGACCCAACTGACTCCGGAAGAAAAACTGCTGCGTGCCATCTTCGGTGAAAAAGCCAGCGACGTTAAAGACACTTCCCTGCGTGTGCCTACCGGCACCAAGGGTACCGTCATCGACGTACAGGTCTTCACCCGCGACGGCGTTGAGCGTGATGCTCGTGCACTGTCGATCGAGAAGACTCAACTCGACGAGATCCGCAAGGATCTGAACGAAGAGTTCCGTATCGTTGAAGGCGCCACTTTCGAACGTCTGCGTTCCGCTCTGGTCGGCCACAAAGCCGAAGGCGGCGCCGGTCTGAAGAAAGGTCAGGAAATCACCGACGAAGTTCTCGACGGTCTTGAGCATGGTCAGTGGTTCAAACTGCGCATGGCTGAAGATGCTCTGAACGAGCAACTCGAGAAGGCTCAGGCCTACATCGTTGATCGCCGCCGTCTGCTGGACGACAAGTTCGAAGACAAGAAGCGCAAACTGCAGCAGGGCGATGACCTGGCTCCAGGCGTGCTGAAAATCGTCAAGGTTTACCTGGCAATCCGTCGCCGCATCCAGCCGGGCGACAAGATGGCCGGTCGTCACGGTAACAAAGGTGTGGTCTCCGTGATCATGCCGGTTGAAGACATGCCGCACGATGCCAATGGCACCCCGGTCGACGTCGTCCTCAACCCGTTGGGCGTACCTTCGCGTATGAACGTTGGTCAGATCCTTGAAACCCACCTGGGCCTAGCGGCCAAAGGTCTGGGCGAGAAGATCAACCGGATGATCGAAGAGCAGCGCAAAGTCGCTGAGCTTCGTAAATTCCTCGACGAGATCTACAACCAGATCGGCGGTCGTAACGAAGATCTGGATAGCTTCTCCGACCAGGAAATCCTGGATCTGGCGAAGAACCTGCGTGGCGGCGTTCCAATGGCCACTCCAGTGTTCGACGGCGCCAAGGAAAGCGAAATCAAGGCCATGCTGAAACTGGCAGACCTGCCAGAAAGCGGCCAGATGCAGCTGACCGACGGCCGTACCGGCAACAAGTTCGAGCGCCCGGTTACTGTTGGCTACATGTACATGCTGAAGCTGAACCACTTGGTAGACGACAAGATGCACGCTCGTTCTACCGGTTCGTACAGCCTGGTTACCCAGCAGCCGCTGGGTGGTAAGGCGCAGTTCGGTGGTCAGCGTTTCGGGGAGATGGAGGTCTGGGCACTGGAAGCATACGGTGCTGCTTACACTCTGCAAGAAATGCTCACAGTGAAGTCGGACGATGTGAACGGCCGTACCAAGATGTACAAAAACATCGTGGATGGCGATCACCGTATGGAGCCGGGCATGCCCGAGTCTTTCAACGTGTTGATCAAGGAAATTCGTTCCCTCGGCATCGATATCGATCTGGAAACCGAATAACACGTGACGCGAATCGAGAGCGGGGCAGGATTGCCCGCTCTCTGCTCCGCCAGGAGGAAAGGCCTTGAAAGACCTACTGAATTTGCTGAAAAACCAGGGTCAAGTCGAAGAGTTCGACGCCATCCGTATTGGATTGGCATCGCCTGAGATGATCCGTTCGTGGTCGTTCGGTGAAGTTAAAAAGCCGGAAACCATCAACTACCGTACGTTCAAACCTGAGCGTGACGGCCTGTTCTGCGCCAAGATTTTTGGCCCGGTAAAGGATTACGAGTGCCTGTGCGGTAAGTACAAGCGCTTGAAGCACCGTGGTGTGATCTGCGAGAAGTGCGGCGTTGAAGTCGCGCTGGCTAAAGTTCGTCGTGAGCGCATGGCGCACATCGAACTGGCCTCGCCAGTTGCCCACATCTGGTTCCTGAAATCGCTGCCGTCGCGTATCGGTTTGCTGATGGACATGACCCTGCGTGATATCGAGCGCGTTCTCTACTTCGAGAGCTATGTCGTTATCGACCCAGGCATGACCACCCTTGAAAAAGGTCAGCTGCTGAACGACGAGCAGTACTTCGAAGCGCTGGAAGAGTTCGGCGACGATTTCGATGCCCGCATGGGTGCCGAAGCTGTCCGTGAACTGCTGCACGCTATCGACCTGGAGCACGAGATTGGCCGTCTGCGCGAAGAAATTCCGCAAACCAACTCCGAAACCAAGATCAAGAAGCTGTCCAAGCGTCTGAAGTTGATGGAAGCCTTCCAGGGTTCCGGCAACCTTCCAGAATGGATGGTGCTGACCGTTCTGCCGGTTCTGCCGCCAGATCTGCGTCCACTGGTCCCGCTGGATGGCGGTCGCTTCGCGACTTCCGACCTCAACGACCTGTATCGTCGAGTGATCAACCGTAACAATCGCTTGAAGCGCCTGCTTGATCTGTCCGCTCCGGACATCATCGTGCGCAACGAAAAGCGTATGTTGCAGGAAGCCGTCGATGCACTGCTCGACAACGGTCGTCGTGGCCGCGCTATCACCGGTTCGAACAAGCGTCCTCTGAAATCCCTGGCTGACATGATCAAGGGTAAGCAAGGTCGTTTCCGTCAGAACTTGCTCGGTAAGCGTGTTGACTACTCCGGTCGTTCGGTAATTACCGTAGGTCCGACCCTGCGTCTGCACCAGTGCGGTCTGCCGAAGAAAATGGCTCTCGAGCTGTTCAAGCCGTTCATTTTCGGCAAGCTGGAAATGCGTGGCCTCGCGACCACCATCAAAGCTGCCAAGAAGATGGTCGAGCGCGAGCTGCCTGAGGTTTGGGACGTTCTCGCTGAAGTTATCCGCGAACACCCGGTTCTCCTCAACCGTGCACCGACCCTTCACCGTCTGGGTATCCAGGCGTTTGAACCGGTACTGATCGAAGGTAAGGCTATCCAGCTGCACCCTCTGGTCTGTGCTGCGTACAACGCCGACTTCGACGGCGACCAAATGGCCGTGCACGTACCGCTGACACTGGAAGCCCAGTTGGAAGCGCGTGCGTTGATGATGTCGACCAACAACATTTTGTCGCCAGCGAACGGTGAGCCAATCATCGTTCCTTCGCAGGACGTTGTATTGGGTCTGTACTACATGACTCGTGAAGCGATCAACGCCAAGGGCGAAGGTCGTGTGTTCGCGGATCTGCAGGAAGTTGACCGTGTGTTCCGTGCCGGCGAAGCCGCACTGCACGCTAAAGTCAAAGTGCGGATCAACGAAACTGTCAACGATCGTGATGGTGGCAGCGTCAAGAACACCCGTATCGTCGACACCACTGTCGGCCGTGCGCTGTTGTTCCAGGTTGTTCCACCTGGCCTGTCGTACGACGTCGTCAACCAGCCGATGAAGAAAAAGGCGATCTCCAAGCTGATCAACCAGTGCTACCGCGTGGTTGGTTTGAAAGAGACCGTGATCTTCGCTGACCAGTTGATGTACACCGGTTTTGCCTATTCGACCATTTCTGGCGTTTCCATCGGTGTTAACGACTTCGTTATCCCGGATGAAAAAGCCCGCATCATCGGTGCTGCTACCGACGAAGTGAAAGAGATCGAAAGTCAGTACGCCTCCGGCCTGGTAACCCAGGGCGAGAAGTACAACAAAGTGATCGACCTTTGGTCCAAGGCGAACGACGAAGTTTCCAAGGCGATGATGGCCAACCTCTCGAAAGAGAAAGTCATCGACCGCCATGGCGTCGAAGTCGACCAAGAGTCTTTCAACTCGATGTACATGATGGCCGACTCGGGCGCACGGGGTTCTGCTGCGCAGATCCGTCAGCTCGCCGGTATGCGTGGCCTGATGGCCAAGCCGGACGGTTCCATCATCGAAACGCCGATTACTGCGAACTTCCGTGAAGGTTTGAGCGTACTTCAGTACTTCATCTCCACTCACGGTGCTCGTAAAGGTTTGGCGGATACCGCGTTGAAAACTGCGAACTCCGGTTACCTGACTCGTCGTCTGGTAGACGTGGCGCAGGATCTGGTTGTGACCGAGATCGATTGCGGCACCGAACATGGCCTGGTAATGACTCCGCACATTGAAGGCGGTGACGTTGTTGAGCCGTTGGGTGAGCGCGTATTGGGTCGTGTCATTGCTCGTGACGTGTTCAAGCCGGGTACCGAAGAAATCATCGTTCCTGCCGGTACTCTGGTAGACGAGAAGTGGGTCGAGTTCATCGAGCTGAACAGCATCGACGAAGTGATCGTGCGTTCGCCGATCAGCTGCGAAACCCGCTATGGCATTTGCGCCAAGTGCTACGGCCGCGACCTGGCTCGTGGTCACCAGGTGAACATCGGTGAAGCGGTCGGCGTTATTGCTGCCCAGTCCATCGGTGAGCCGGGTACCCAGCTGACCATGCGTACGTTCCACATCGGTGGTGCGGCTAGCCGGACCTCCGCAGCCGACAGCGTTCAGGTTAAGAATGGCGGTACCGTCCGTCTGCATAACCTGAAGCACGTTGAGCGAGTGGATGGTTGCCTGGTTGCTGTGTCCCGTTCCGGTGAGCTGGCGATCGCTGATGACTTCGGTCGTGAGCGTGAGCGTTACAAGCTGCCGTACGGTGCTGTGATTTCGGTTAAAGAAGGTGACAAGGTCGACGCTGGCGCAATCGTGGCCAAGTGGGATCCGCACACTCACCCAATCGTTACCGAAATGAAAGGTACCGTGACCTACGTGGGCATGGAAGAAGGCATCACGATCAAGCGTCAGACTGACGAATTGACCGGTATGACCAACATTGAAGTACTCGATGCCAAAGACCGTCCAGCTGCCGGTAAAGATATCCGTCCTGCTGTGAAGATGGTTGATGACAACGGCAAGGATCTCTTGCTGCCGGGTACCGACGTAATTGCTCAGTACTTCCTGCCTGCCAACGCCCTTGTCGGTGTAGCGGACGGTGCGAAAATCGCGATCGGTGATGTTATCGCTCGTATTCCGCAAGAGACTTCGAAGACCCGTGACATCACCGGTGGTCTGCCGCGTGTTGCCGACTTGTTCGAAGCCCGTCGTCCGAAAGAAGCCTCGATTCTGGCTGAAGTCAGCGGCACCATCGCGTTCGGTAAAGAGACCAAAGGCAAGCGCCGTCTGGTTATCACCCCGAACGACGGTAGCGATCCGTACGAAGAGCTGATTCCGAAGTGGCGTCACCTGAACGTCTTCGAAGGCGAACAGGTAAACCGCGGCGAAGTTATCTCCGACGGCCCGAGCGATCCACACGACATCCTGCGTTTGCTGGGTGTGAGTGCGCTGGCCAAGTACATCGTGAACGAGATCCAGGACGTTTACCGTCTGCAAGGCGTGAAGATCAACGACAAGCACATCGAGACCATCCTGCGTCAGATGCTGCGTAAAGTTGAAATCGCTGAATCCGGCGATTCCAGTTTCATCAAGGGCGACCAGATGGAATTGACTCACGTTCTGGTAGAGAACGAGCGTCTGGCTGGTGACGAGAAATTCGTTTCCAAGTTCACTCGCGTGCTGTTGGGTATCACCAAGGCGTCGTTGTCCACCGAATCGTTCATCTCGGCGGCTTCCTTCCAGGAAACCACTCGCGTACTGACCGAAGCGGCGGTAACCGGCAAGCGCGATTACCTGCGCGGCCTGAAAGAAAACGTGGTCGTGGGTCGTCTGATCCCGGCAGGTACCGGTCTGGCTTATCACAGCGAGCGCAAGCGCCGCCGTGATGCTGACAAACCGTTGCGCGTAAGCGCCAGTGAAGTGGAAGCTGCACTGACCGAAGCGCTGAACTCTAGCGGTAACTGAGTTCTGCGATAAATGAGCGTAAGGCCCTGATCGTTCCGTTCATCGAATCAAGACAATTTGTCGAGGTTGGATGAGCGGGAAGGTCGGGGCCTTGCCTTGACTGGGGACAAGATCCTCTTTAGACTCTTGTACCCCTAAATTTGGCGGGAATTCGTTCCTGCCATTTTGCTTTTCTTGCAAGACAATAGCGTCGCAAGACAACAGTGGAGCTAGTAGATGGCAACTATCAACCAGCTGGTACGTCAGCCGCGTAAGCGTATCGTCGAGAAATCCGACGTACCTGCGCTGCAGAACTGCCCGCAACGTCGTGGCGTATGCACCCGTGTGTATACCACCACGCCGAAAAAACCTAACTCGGCACTGCGTAAAGTATGCCGTGTGCGTCTGACCAACGGTTTCGAGGTTTCCTCGTACATCGGCGGTGAAGGCCACAACCTGCAAGAGCACAGCGTCGTACTGATCCGTGGCGGCCGTGTAAAAGACTTGCCAGGTGTTCGTTACCACACCGTTCGCGGCTCTTTGGATACTTCCGGCGTTAAAGGTCGTAACCAAGGTCGTTCGAAGTACGGTACCAAGAAGCCTAAGTAGTAGTGGCTTTTTGTAAAACTGATTTTCTATTTTTCTGAGTCGATAAGAGTAAGGTCGGAGGCGTCCCGAAAGGGCACCGATTCCGAGCGAACCTGAAGACCGTTTGAGGGCTTATCCATGCCAAGAAGACGCGTAGCAGCCAAGCGCGAAGTGCTTGACGATCCAAAATACGGCAGCCAGATCCTGGCCAAGTTCATGAACCACGTGATGGAAAGCGGCAAGAAAGCCGTTGCCGAGCGTATCGTTTATGGCGCGCTGGAAAAGGTTAAAGAACGCAAGAACAGCGATCCCCTGGAAATCTTCGAGAAAGCTCTCGACGCCATCGCTCCGCTGGTCGAAGTAAAGTCGCGCCGTGTAGGCGGTGCTACTTACCAGGTTCCGGTCGAAGTTCGTCCGTCCCGTCGTAACGCTCTGGCAATGCGCTGGTTGGTAGACTTCGCCCGTAAGCGCGGCGAGAAGTCTATGGCTCTGCGTTTGGCTGGCGAACTGTTGGACGCCGCTGAAGGCAAAGGTGCTGCAGTTAAGAAGCGTGAAGACGTGCACCGTATGGCTGAAGCCAACAAGGCTTTCTCGCACTACCGCTTCTAATTTTAGCGTCACTAATTTTGCGAGGGCTTTATGGCTCGTACAACACCGATTAACCGCTACCGTAACATTGGTATCGTTGCTCACGTGGATGCTGGTAAAACCACCACCACCGAGCGCGTCCTTTTTTACACTGGCAAAAGTCACAAAATGGGCGAGGTGCATGACGGCGCCGCGACCACAGACTGGATGGTTCAGGAGCAGGAGCGTGGTATTACCATTACTTCTGCTGCCATTACCGCCTTCTGGCAGGGTTCCGAGAAGCAGCACAAGGACCAATACCGCTTTAACGTCATCGACACCCCGGGCCACGTTGACTTCACTATTGAAGTTGAGCGTTCCCTGCGTGTTCTCGACGGCGCGGTCGTTGTGTTCTGCGGCACCTCGGGTGTTGAGCCTCAGTCGGAAACCGTATGGCGTCAAGCCAACAAATACGGCGTTCCACGTCTTGTTTACGTAAACAAGATGGACCGTGCTGGTGCGAACTTCCTGCGCGTGATCGGTCAGATCAAGCAGCGTCTGGGTCACACCCCGGTTCCAATCCAGTTGGCTATCGGTTCCGAAGACAACTTCCAGGGTCAGATCGACCTGATGTCCATGGAAGCTGTTTACTGGAACGACGCTGACAAAGGCATGGTTCCTGTTCGCAAGCCTATCCCTGCTGAACTGCAGGAATTGGCTGACGAGTGGCGCGGCAACATGGTTGAGGCTGCGGCCGAAGCCAGCGAAGAGCTGATGAACAAGTACCTCGAAGGTGAAGAACTCACCAACGCGGAAATCAAGGCCGCTCTGCGTCAGCGTACTATCGCTGGTGAGATCGTTCTGGCTGTTTGCGGTTCTTCCTTCAAGAACAAGGGTGTTCCCCTGGTTCTCGACGCCGTTATCGATTACCTGCCTGCGCCTGTTGATATTCCTGCCATCAAGGGTACTGACCCGGATGACGAGACTATCGATCTGGAGCGTCATGCAGACGATAACGAACCGTTCTCCGCTCTGGCATTCAAAATTGCCACCGACCCATTCGTGGGTACCTTGACCTTTGTTCGAGTTTACTCGGGCGTGTTGGCCTCCGGCGACGGCGTGATCAACTCGGTTAAAGGCAAGAAAGAGCGCGTGGGTCGTATGGTGCAAATGCACGCAAACGCCCGTGAAGAAATCAAGGAAGTACGCGCTGGTGACATCGCGGCCTTGATCGGCATGAAGGACGTCACCACCGGTGAGACTTTGTGCAACGCTGACAAGCCAATCATCCTGGTTCGCATGGACTTCCCGGAGCCGGTTATCTCGGTTGCCGTAGAGCCTAAGACCAAGGATGACCAGGAAAAAATGGGTATCGCACTGGGCAAACTTGCTCAGGAAGACCCATCTTTCCGCGTCAAGACTGATGAAGAGACTGGTCAAACGATCATCTCCGGCATGGGCGAGTTGCACTTGGACATCCTGGTTGACCGGATGCGCCGTGAGTTCAACGTCGAAGCCAACATCGGTAAGCCTCAAGTTTCGTACCGTGAGCGCATCACGAAGAGTTGCGAAATCGAAGGCAAGTTCGTTCGTCAGTCCGGCGGTCGTGGCCAGTTCGGTCATTGCTGGATTCGTTTTGCTCCTGCTGACGAAGGTCAGGAAGGTCTGCAATTCCTGAACGAAGTAGTGGGTGGTGTGGTTCCTAAGGAATACATCCCGGCTATCCAGAAGGGTATCGAAGAGCAGATGAAGAACGGCGTTGTTGCCGGCTATCCGCTGATCGGTCTGAAGGCTACCGTGTTTGATGGTTCCTACCATGACGTCGACTCCAACGAGATGGCGTTTAAGGTGGCTGCTTCCATGGCGACCAAGCAACTGGCCCAGAAGGGCGGTGGTGAGTTGCTCGAGCCGATCATGGCGGTAGAGGTTGTTACACCTGAAGACTATATGGGTGACGTGATGGGCGACCTTAACCGTCGTCGCGGCATGATCCTGGGTATGGAAGACACGGTCTCCGGCAAAGTAATTCGTGCCGAAGTTCCGCTGGGCGAGATGTTCGGTTATGCGACCGACGTCCGTTCCATGTCCCAAGGTCGCGCAAGCTACTCTATGGAATTCAAAAAATACAATACGGCTCCGTCGCACATCGTCGAAACCGTTACCAAAAAACAAGGCTGATTCAGCCCCTTTAGGCTAGGAGTTAATTGTCGTGGCTAAAGAAAAATTTGACCGTACCCTCCCGCACGTCAACGTTGGCACCATCGGTCACGTCGACCACGGTAAAACCACGCTGACCGCTGCTCTGACTCGCGTCTGCTCCGAAGTTTTCGGTTCGGCCGTTGTTGCTTTCGACAAGATCGACAGCGCTCCGGAAGAAAAGGCTCGTGGTATCACCATCAACACCGCGCACGTTGAATACAACTCGCTGATCCGTCACTACGCTCACGTTGACTGCCCAGGTCACGCTGACTACGTGAAGAACATGATCACCGGTGCTGCTCAGATGGACGGCGCTATCCTGGTTTGCTCGGCCGCTGATGGTCCGATGCCACAAACCCGTGAGCACATCCTGCTGTCCCGTCAGGTTGGCGTTCCGTACATCGTTGTCTTCCTGAACAAGGCTGACATGGTTGACGACGCTGAGCTGCTGGAGCTGGTTGAGATGGAAGTGCGCGATCTGCTGAGCACTTACGACTTCCCAGGCGACGACACCCCGATCATCATCGGTTCCGCTCTGATGGCTCTGAACGGCCAAGACGACAACGAAATGGGCACCACTGCCGTTCGTAAGCTGGTTGAGACTCTGGACAGCTACATTCCAGATCCAGTCCGTGTTATCGACAAGCCGTTCCTGATGCCAATCGAAGACGTATTCTCGATCTCCGGTCGCGGTACTGTTGTAACTGGCCGTATCGAGCGCGGTATCGTCAAGGTTCAGGATCCACTGGAAATCGTTGGTCTGCGTGACACTACCGTCACCACCTGCACCGGTGTTGAAATGTTCCGTAAGCTGCTCGACGAAGGTCGTGCTGGCGAGAACTGCGGCGTTCTGCTGCGTGGTACCAAGCGTGACGACGTTGAGCGTGGCCAGGTTCTGGTTAAGCCGGGTTCGGTTAAGCCGCACACCAAGTTCGAAGCTGAAGTCTACGTTCTGAGCAAAGAAGAAGGCGGTCGTCACACTCCGTTCTTCAAAGGCTACCGTCCACAGTTCTACTTCCGTACTACTGACGTGACTGGTAACTGCGAACTGCCGGAAGGCGTTGAAATGGTAATGCCGGGCGACAACATCAAAATGGTTGTCACCCTGATCAAGACCATCGCAATGGAAGACGGTCTGCGTTTCGCTATCCGTGAAGGCGGTCGTACCGTCGGCGCTGGCGTCGTAGCCAAAATCATCGAGTAAGCTCTTTTTGAGTAAGCTTTGATGAATTGAAAAAGCCCCCGCTTAGCGGGGGCTTTTTTATTGGGTTGACACCTATATGGGGCGTCTATAGAATTGCGCCTCCTTTTAACGGGCGTATTGCGCTCGGTGGGAATAGCAGCCGGAGTCTGAAATCCAATGCAAAATCAGCAAATCCGTATCAGGTTGAAGGCTTTTGACCATCGCCTGATCGACCAATCCACCCAGGAAATCGTGGAAACCGCGAAACGTACTGGTGCTCAAGTGCGTGGTCCAATTCCACTGCCTACCCGTAAAGAGCGGTTCACCGTTCTGGTCTCCCCGCACGTCAACAAAGACGCGCGCGACCAGTACGAGATCCGTACTCATAAGCGCGTTCTGGACATCGTCCAGCCAACGGATAAAACCGTTGATGCTCTTATGAAGCTTGATCTTGCGGCCGGTGTGGAAGTACAGATCAGCCTCGGCTAAGACTCGGTCTTAGTCGTGTAACGCTCTGAAATGGGCGGCCATAGCGGGTGAAAGCCCCGTACACTCATGAGGTTTACAACATGACTATTGGTGTAGTCGGTCGTAAATGCGGTATGACCCGTATTTTCACCGAAGAAGGTGTCTCCATTCCGGTCACGGTCATTGAGATCGAGCCGAATCGCGTCACCCAGTTCAAAACTGAAGAGACCGATGGCTATCGTGCAGTGCAAGTCACTGTAGGCGAGCGTCGTGCTTCGCGTGTTACAGCTGCTCAAGCTGGCCACTTCGCTAAAGCGAACGTTGCCGCTGGTCGTACCGTAATGGAATTCCGCCTTGAAGAAGGCGAGTACCAGGCCGGCGATCTGATCAACGCTGAAATCTTCGCCGCTGGTCAACTGGTTGATGTAACCGGTCAGTCCAAGGGTAAAGGCTTCCAGGGTACGATCAAGCGTTGGAACTTCCGCGGGCAAGATAATACCCACGGTAACTCCGTGTCCCACCGCGTTCCAGGCTCTATCGGCCAGTGCCAGACTCCTGGTCGTGTATTCAAGGGCAAAAAAATGTCCGGTCATATGGGCGCTGAGCGCGTGACCGTGCAGTCCCTCGAAGTAGTGCGCGTGGACGCTGAACGCAATCTGTTGTTGGTCAAGGGCGCTGTTCCTGGCGCTACTGGCGGCAACTTGGTTGTACGTCCAGCAGCCAAGGCTCGCGGTTAAGGGGAAGCTGACATGCAATTAAATGTAAATGACGCTCAAGCGATCGAAGTTTCCGAACTGACATTTGGCGGCGAATTCAACGAGACGCTGGTTCACCAAGCAGTCGTGGCCTACATGGCCGGCGGCCGTCAAGGTAGCAAGCAGCAAAAGACCCGTTCCGACGTTCGTGGTGGCGGTAAGCGCCCATGGCGTCAGAAAGGTACTGGCCGTGCTCGTGCCGGTACTATCCGTAGCCCAATCTGGCGTGGCGGCGGTACCACTTTCGCAGCTCGTCCTCAGGATCACACCCAGAAGCTGAACAAGAAGATGTATCGCGCAGCAATGCGTTCCATCCTTGCTGAGCTGGTGCGTACTGATCGTCTGGTTGTGGTTCAGGACTTCGCTGTTGATGCACCGAAGACCAAAGATCTGCTGAACAAACTGACCGGCATGGGCCTGACTGACGTCTTGATCGTGTCTGAAGTAGTTGATCAGAACCTGTACCTGGCTGCTCGCAACCTGCCACACGTTGATGTACGTGACGTGCAAGGTTCCGATCCAGTTAGTCTGATCGCATACGACAAGGTGTTGATCACCGTGTCGGCCGTGAAGAAATTCGAGGAGCTGCTGGGATGAACCAGGAACGCGTATTTAAAGTTCTGCTTGGCCCGCACGTTTCCGAGAAGGCTACGGTTCTGGCTGACAAGAAAGGCCAGTTCGTTTTCAAGGTTGCAACTGACGCAACCAAGCTGGAAATCAAGAAGGCCGTCGAAAGCCTGTTCAGCGTGAAAGTAGAGCGTGTTACTACCCTGAATGTTCTGGGTAAGAGCAAGCGCACTGCTCGCGGTCTGGGCAAGCGTAATGACTGGAAGAAGGCAGTTATCTCCCTTCAGCCAGGCCAAGATCTCGATTTCAGCAGCAGTGCTGAGTAAGGAAGGGGTGCATCATGGCAATCGTTAAATGCAAACCGACTTCCCCTGGCCGCCGTTTTGTGGTCAAGGTGGTCAACCAGGAGCTGCATAAAGGCGCTCCTCACGCACCGCTGCTCGAGAAAAAATCGAAGACTGGTGGTCGTAACAACAATGGTCGCATTACCACTCGTCACATCGGTGGTGGCCATAAGCAGCATTATCGTCTGGTTGATTTCCGTCGCAACGACAAAGATGGCATCTCTGCCACTGTCGAGCGTATTGAATACGATCCAAACCGTACTGCTCACATCGCTCTGCTGCTGTACGCAGATGGCGAGCGTCGCTACATCATCGCCCCTAAAGGCGTGAGTGCTGGTGACCAGCTGATCGCAGGTGCTTTGGCGCCGATCAAGCCGGGCAACGCTCTGCAACTGCGTAACATTCCAGTTGGTAGCACCGTACACGGCATCGAATTGAAGCCAGGTAAAGGCGCGCAAATCGCTCGTTCCGCTGGTGCTTCGGCTCAGCTGATCGCTCGTGAAGGTGTCTACGTGACCCTGCGTCTGCGTTCTGGTGAGATGCGTAAAGTGCTGGCTGAATGCCGCGCGACCCTGGGTGAAGTCTCGAACTCCGAGCACAGCCTGCGTTCGCTGGGTAAAGCTGGTGCCAAACGCTGGCGTGGCGTTCGCCCAACCGTTCGTGGTGTTGCCATGAACCCGGTTGACCACCCACATGGTGGTGGTGAAGGTCGTACCTCTGGTGGTCGTCATCCGGTATCGCCATGGGGCTTCCCGACTAAGGGCGCGAAGACTCGTGGTAATAAGCGTACCGACAAAATGATCGTCCGTCGTCGCAAGTAAATAGAGGGATACGACAGTGCCACGTTCTCTGAAAAAAGGTCCTTTTATTGATCTTCACCTACTGAAGAAGATCGAAGTGGCGGCGGAAAAGAACGATCGCAAACCAGTTAAAACCTGGTCGCGTCGTTCGATGATCCTGCCACAAATGGTCGGTTTGACCATTGCTGTGCATAACGGTCGTCAACATGTTCCAGTTCTCGTGAACGAAGACATGGTCGGCCACAAACTAGGCGAGTTTGCCGGTACCCGCACATATCGTGGGCACGTGGCAGACAAGAAAGCCAAGCGTTAAGGGGTAAGGAACGATGGAAGTAGCCGCTAAGTTGTCGGGCGCTCGAATCTCCGCCCAGAAAGCCCGCTTGGTCGCCGACCAGATCCGCGGGAAGAAGGTGGGCGAAGCGCTCAACCTGTTGGCTTTCAGCAGTAAGAAAGCCGCCGAGATCATGAAGAAAGTGCTGGAGTCGGCCGTAGCCAACGCCGAGCATAACGAAGGCGCAGACGTTGATGACCTTAAAGTCAGCACCGTTTTCGTCAACGAAGGGCGTTCGCTGAAGCGAATCATGCCACGTGCCAAAGGCCGTGCTGATCGCATCGTCAAGCGGTCTTGCCATATCACTGTCAAGGTTGCTGACAAGTAACGGAGTCGAAGAGATGGGTCAGAAAGTACATCCCATTGGCATTCGCCTGGGAATCGTCAAGGAGCACACCTCCGTCTGGTACGCAGACGGTCGGACTTATGCGGACTATTTGTTCGCTGATCTGAAGGTGCGCGAGTATCTCCAAGACAAACTAAAAAGCGCGTCCGTAAGCCGTATCGATATCCATCGTCCGGCTCAAACTGCACGTATCACCATCCACACCGCTCGTCCAGGTATCGTTATCGGGAAGAAAGGTGAAGATGTTGAGAAACTGCGTCAGGACCTGACCAAGCAAATGGGTGTGCCTGTGCACATCAATATCGAAGAGATCCGCAAGCCGGAGCTTGACGGTATGCTGGTTGCGCAGAGCGTAGCTCAGCAGCTGGAGCGTCGCGTAATGTTCCGTCGCGCTATGAAGCGCGCTGTTCAGAACGCCATGCGCATTGGTGCCAAAGGCATCAAAATCCAAGTGAGCGGTCGTCTCGGCGGTGCTGAAATCGCACGTACTGAATGGTATCGCGAAGGTCGTGTGCCACTGCACACCCTGCGTGCCGACATCGACTATGCCAACTACGAAGCTCACACCACTTACGGTGTGATCGGTGTAAAGGTTTGGATCTTCAAAGGCGAAGTAATTGGTGGTCGCCAAGAAGAACTGAAACCACAAGCACCAGCGCCTCGTAAAAAAGCTGCTAAGTAAGGGGTACGCCAAATGTTGCAACCAAAGCGTACGAAGTTCCGCAAGCAGATGACAGGCCACAACCGTGGTCTGGCTCAGCGCGGTAGCAAAGTCAGCTTCGGCGAGTTCGCGCTGAAGTCTGTAGCTCGTGGTCGTCTCACCGCTCGTCAGATCGAGTCAGCGCGTCGTGCTCTGACCCGTCACGTTAAACGTGGCGGCAAGATCTGGATCCGTGTATTCCCGGACAAGCCTATTTCCAAAAAGCCACTCGAAGTTCGGATGGGTAAAGGTAAGGGTAGTGTGGAGTACTGGGTTGCCCAGATTCAGCCAGGCAAAGTCCTGTATGAAATCGAGGGTGTTACTGAAGAGCTGGCGCGTGAGGCTTTTGCCCTGGCTGCTGCAAAGCTGCCGCTCGCCACCGCCTTTGTTAAACGGACGGTGATGTGATGAAAGCGAATGAACTTCGTGAAAAATCCGCACAGCAGCTGAACGAGCAACTGCTCGGCTTGCTGCGCGACCAGTTCAATCTGCGTATGCAGAAAGCAACTGGCCAGTTGGGGCAGTCTCATCTGCTCTCGCAAGTTAAGCGTGACATCGCTCGCGTGAAGACTGTGCTCAACCAGCAGGCAGGTAAGTAATCATGGCTGAAGCCGAAAAAACTGTCCGTACGCTGACTGGCCGTGTTGTCAGCGACAAGATGGACAAAACCATCACCGTTCTGATCGAGCGTCGCGTTAAGCACCCGATCTACGGTAAATACGTTAAGCGTTCGACTAAGCTGCACGCGCACGACGAAACCAATCAGTGCCACATCGGCGACAAAGTCACTATTCGTGAAACTCGTCCTTTGGCCAAGACCAAGTCTTGGGCGCTGGTTGATGTTCTCGAACGCGCTGTGGAAGTCTAAGGACTAGGGGTCGGAGAAATTATATGATTCAGACTCAATCCATGCTCGATGTGGCCGATAACAGCGGCGCTCGCCGCGTTATGTGCATCAAGGTGCTGGGTGGCTCCCATCGTCGTTACGCTGGTATCGGTGACATCATCAAAGTTACCGTGAAGGAAGCAATTCCTCGCGGTAAAGTGAAAAAAGGCCAAGTGATGACTGCTGTTGTAGTCCGCACTCGTCACGGCGTACGTCGTGCTGATGGTTCCATTATCCGCTTTGATGGCAACGCTGCTGTTCTTCTGAACAACAAGCAAGAGCCGATCGGCACCCGTATCTTTGGGCCAGTGACCCGTGAACTTCGTACTGAGAAGTTCATGAAGATCGTCTCGCTCGCCCCAGAAGTGCTGTAAGGAGATCCGACATGCAAAAGATTCGTCGTGACGACGAGATCATCGTGATCGCCGGCAAAGACAAAGGTAAGCGCGGTAAGGTGCTTAAGGTTCTCGCTAATAACCGTCTGGTTATCGGTGGTCTGAACCTGGTTAAGCGTCATACCAAGCCTAACCCGATGTCGGGCGTACAAGGCGGTATCGTCGAAAAAGAAGCTCCACTGGACGCTTCTAACGTCGCCATTTTCAACGGCGAAACCAACAAGGCTGATCGCGTTGGTTTCAAAGTAGAAGACGGCAAGAAAATTCGTGTCTTCAAGTCGACCCAAAAAGCGGTTGATGCTTGAACACTGCTAGGTAGATGAGACCATGGCACGACTAAAAGAGATTTACTGGAAAGAAATCGCACCGAAGCTTAAGGAAGAACTTAAGCTTTCGAACGTGATGGAAGTTCCACGCGTTACAAAAATCACCCTGAACATGGGTCTGGGCGAAGCGGTCGGTGACAAGAAAGTCATCGAGCACGCTGTTGCCGACCTGGAAAAGATCACCGGTCAGAAAGTCGTTGTGACTTACGCTCGGAAATCCATCGCTGGCTTTAAAGTCCGTGAAGGTTGGCCGATCGGCGTCAAAGTGACTCTGCGCCGTGAGCGTATGTACGAATTCCTGGATCGTCTGCTGTCGATCTCCCTGCCTCGGGTTCGCGACTTCCGCGGCCTGAATGCCAAGTCCTTCGATGGTCGTGGTAACTACAGCATGGGCGTTAAAGAGCAGATCATCTTCCCGGAAATCGACTACGACAAGATCGATGCTCTCCGCGGTCTGGACATTACCCTGACCACCACTGCCAAGAACGATGATGAAGGTCGCGCGCTGCTGCGTGCTTTCAAATTCCCGTTCCGCAACTGATTGGAGTAGGAAAATGGCCAAGATGAGCATGAAAAACCGCGAGCTGAAGCGTCAGCTCACGGTTGCCAAGTACGCCAAAAAGCGTGCAGCACTGAAAGCTATCATCGTTGATCTGAACGCAAGTCCAGAAGCGCGTTGGGAAGCTACAGTAGCTCTGCAGAAGCAGCCACGTGACGCAAGCGCTTCGCGCATGCGTAACCGCTGCCGCCTGACCGGTCGTCCACACGGCGTTTACCGCAAGTTCGGCCTCGGCCGTAACAAACTGCGTGAAGCTGCAATGCGTGGTGACGTACCTGGTCTGGTTAAAGCCAGCTGGTAAGCACTATCAAAGTCTCGGTGCTCGGGATCGCGAGATCCTGACCATCGGTGACCTTGAACTTGAATCAAGCCCCTTTTGGGGCTTGATTCATTTGTGGGGTGTGTCTAGAATACCCGGCTCGCCTGAGCCCGTGCTTTTTCCGCACGGATGTCCTCGGCGACAAGTAGTAGCCGCAAGGCTAATTTTTTTGTATTAGGAGCGTCTAGCCCATGAGTATGCAGGACCCGTTAGCGGACATGCTAACTCGAATCCGTAATGCCCAGATGGCTGAAAAGTCCGTCGTAAGCATGCCATCTTCTACTTTGAAGGTAGCTGTTGCCAAAGTCCTGAAGGACGAAGGTTACATTGCGGGTTATCAGATCAGCAGCGAAATCAAACCACTGCTGTCCATCGAGCTGAAGTACTTCGAAGGCCGTCCGGTCATCGAGGAAGTGAAGCGCGTTAGCCGTCCAGGCCTGCGTCAGTACAAGTCCGTCGATGATCTGCCAAAAGTTCGTGGCGGTCTCGGTGTGTCTATCGTCTCCACCAACAAAGGTGTGATGACGGATCGTGCTGCGCGCGCTGCCGGTGTCGGCGGCGAAGTTCTTTGCACTGTGTTCTAAGGGGGGATAAGCATGTCACGCGTCGCTAAGAACCCCGTTAAGCTGCCAGCCGGTGTCGAAGTAAAATTCGCAGGCCAACAGCTTTCGGTGAAGGGTGCCAAGGGCACTCTCGAACTGAACATCCATTCGTCCGTTGAGATCGTTGAAGAAGCTGGTGAGCTGCGTTTCGCTGCTCGCAATGGCGATCAACAAACTCGCGCAATGGCTGGTACCACTCGTGCGTTGGTAAACAACATGGTCCAAGGCGTAAGCCAAGGCTTCGAGCGTAAGCTCCAGCTGGTCGGTGTTGGTTACAAAGCGCAAGCAAAAGGCACAGTGCTGAACCTGGCTCTTGGCTTCTCGCACCCAGTGGATTATGAACTGCCGGAAGGCATCACCGCTGAGACTCCTAGCCAGACCGATATCCTGATCAAGGGCATCGATAAGCAGCTGGTAGGTCAAGTGGCCGCCGAGATCCGCGACTTCCGTCCACCAGAGCCGTACAAAGGCAAAGGTGTGCGCTACGCGGACGAAGTCGTCCGTCGTAAAGAAGCCAAGAAGAAGTAGGGCATAGCAAATGACCGACAAAAAAGTTACTCGACTGCGTCGCGCTCGCAAAGCACGCCTGAAAATGCACGAACTCGAAGTCGTGCGTCTCTGCGTGTTCCGCTCGTCGCAGCACATCTACGCCCAGGTCATTTCGGCCGACGGCAACAAAGTCCTGGCATCTGCCTCGACTTTGGATAAAGAACTGCGTGATGGCGCCACTGGCAACATCGACGCGGCCACTAAGGTTGGCCAGCTGGTCGCTACGCGTGCTAAAGCCGCTGGCGTCTCGCAGGTGGCTTTCGACCGCTCTGGCTTCAAGTACCACGGCCGCGTCAAGGCGCTGGCTGATGCTGCTCGTGAAGCTGGGCTGGAGTTCTAAGTTATGTCAAATAACGACCAAAAGCGCGACGAAGGCTACATTGAGAAGCTGGTTCAAGTTAACCGCGTAGCCAAAACCGTAAAAGGCGGCCGTATCTTCACTTTCACCGCGTTGACCGTGGTTGGTGATGGTAAAGGGCGTGTTGGCTTCGGCCGTGGCAAGTCACGTGAAGTGCCTGCTGCGATCCAGAAGGCAATGGAAGCTGCTCGTCGCAACATGATCCAAGTTGATCTGAACGGCACCACTCTGCAGTACGCAATGAAGTCCGGTCACGGCGCTTCGAAGGTGTACATGCAGCCTGCTTCTGAAGGTACCGGTATCATCGCTGGCGGCGCTATGCGTGCTGTCCTCGAAGTTGCTGGCGTTCAGAACGTTCTGGCCAAGTGCTACGGCTCGACTAACCCAGTAAACGTGGTTCACGCCACTTTCAAAGGTTTGAAAGCTATGCAGTCTCCTGAATCCATTGCCGCCAAGCGTGGCAAAAGCGTCAAGGAGATCTTCTGATCATGGCTACCGTTAAAGTTACGCTGATCAAAAGCATGACCGGCCGCATCCCTAACCACAAACTGTGCGTTAAGGGTCTGGGTCTGCGTCGCATCGGTCACACTGTAGAAGTGCTTGATACTCCCGAGAATCGCGGGATGATCAACAAGGCTTACTACATGCTGCGTGTCGAGGGTTAATCGATGAAACTCAATGATCTGAGTCCAGCGCCGGGTTCCCGTCGCGAAAAGCATCGTCCGGGCCGTGGTATCGGTAGTGGTTTGGGCAAGACCGGTGGCCGTGGCCACAAAGGTCAGTCCTCCCGCTCCGGTGGCACCATTGCTCCAGGCTTTGAAGGCGGTCAACAGCCGCTGCATCGTCGCCTGCCGAAATTCGGTTTCGTTTCCCTGAAAGCCATGGACCGCGCAGAAGTGCGTTTGTCCGAGCTGGCTAAAGTGGAAGGCGACATCGTCACCGTGCAGTCCCTGAAAGATGCCAACGTGATCAACGTCAACGTACAGCGTGTGAAAATCATGCTGTCCGGCGAAGTTACTCGCGCTGTGACCATCGGAAAGGGAATCGGCGCCACCAAAGGTGCGCGTGCGGCTATCGAAGCAGCTGGCGGCAAGTTCGAGGAATAAATGGCTAAGCAAGGTGCTCTCTCTGCGCTCGGCAAAGGCGGTATGTCTGAACTCTGGGCTCGTCTGCGTTTTCTGTTCCTGGCGATTATCGTCTACCGAATAGGCGCACACATCCCGGTTCCAGGTATCAACCCGGACCGACTCGCGGAACTGTTTCGACAGAATGAGGGGACCATTCTTAGCTTGTTCAACATGTTTTCCGGCGGCGCGCTGGAACGGATGAGCATCTTTGCACTGGGGATCATGCCGTACATTTCGGCATCGATCATCATGCAGCTGATGACCGCCGTCAGCCCGCAGTTGGAGCAGTTGAAGAAGGAAGGTGAAGCTGGGCGTCGCAAGATTGCCCAGTACACCCGCTACGGCACTGTCGTCCTCGCTCTCGTTCAGGCAATTGGCATGTCCATTGGTCTGGCGGGGCAGGGCGTATCGTTCACTGGTGACTTTGGCTTCCATTTCGTCGCGGTATCCACTTTTGTGGCTGGTGCGATGTTCATGATGTGGCTGGGTGAGCAGATTACTGAGCGTGGTGTTGGCAACGGTATCTCGATGTTGATTTTCGCAGGTATCGTCGCCGGTCTTCCGAGAGCGATCGGGCAGTCTTTCGAGTCTGCGCGTCAGGGTGACATCAACATTTTCGCCCTGGTTGCGATCGGTTTGCTGGCAGTAGCGATTATCGGTTTTGTGGTGTTCATTGAGCGTGGTCAGCGTCGTATTGCTGTTCACTACGCCAAGCGTCAGCAGGGCCGCAAGGTCTTCGCTGCGCAGACTAGCCACTTGCCGCTGAAGGTGAACATGGCCGGTGTTATTCCGGCTATTTTCGCGAGCAGCATTTTGCTGTTCCCGGCTTCGTTGGGTACCTGGTTCGGCCAGTCTGAAGGTATGGGCTGGTTGCAGGACATCTCGCAGTCGATCGCTCCTGGTCAGCCGTTGAATATTCTGCTGTTTAGTGCAGGGATTATTTTCTTCTGCTTCTTCTATACGGCGTTGATGTTCAATCCGAAAGACGTAGCGGAAAACCTGAAGAAGTCCGGTGCCTTTATTCCGGGCATCCGTCCAGGCGAGCAGTCGGCGCGCTACATTGATGGCGTTCTGACCCGTTTGACCCTGTTCGGTGCTCTATATATGACGGCCGTGTGTCTGTTGCCCCAGTTCCTGGTGGTTGCGGCAAACGTACCGTTCTACCTTGGCGGGACCTCGTTGCTGATCGTCGTCGTGGTTGTGATGGACTTCATGTCCCAAGTACAATCGCACCTCGTTTCGCACCAGTACGAATCCCTGATGAAGAAAGCCAACCTGAAGGGTTACGGCAGCGGCATGTTGCGCTGAGTACCCATAAGGTTCGAGGAGTTGGTGATGAAAGTTCGTGCATCGGTGAAAAAGCTGTGCCGTAACTGCAAAATTATTCGCCGCGAAGGTGTTGTTCGAGTAATTTGCAGCGCGGAACCGCGTCACAAACAGCGCCAAGGCTGAGTGTGATTGTGCTTCAAGCCCGGTAGCTAGTGCGCTACCGGGTTGATTATTTGTTATTACAGCGATATTATCTCGCGCCCTATTTCTTGGCTTCCGGGGCGTAGGTAGCTGTCAATTGGAGTCCCACTGAATGGCCCGTATTGCAGGCGTTAACATTCCAGATAACAAGCATACTGTTATCTCGCTGACCTACATCTATGGTGTTGGTCGCACTACTGCGCAGAAGATCTGTGCAGTGACTGGGGTAAACCCAGCCGCAAAGATCAAGGATCTGAGCGACGAGCAGATTGAACAGCTGCGTGGCGAAGTGGCGAAGTTCACCACTGAAGGTGACCTGCGTCGCGAAATCAACATGAAAATCAAGCGTTTGATGGACCTCGGTTGCTATCGCGGTCTGCGTCATCGTCGTGGTCTTCCAGTACGCGGTCAGCGTACCAAGACTAACGCGCGTACCCGTAAAGGTCCGCGTAAGCCGATCCGCAAGTAATCGCCCCAGCGAATCGACAGGAAATTAATCATGGCTAAACCTGCTGCTCGTCCTCGTAAAAAAGTTAAAAAGACAGTGGTTGATGGCATTGCCCACATCCATGCTTCTTTTAACAACACAATCGTGACCATCACCGACCGTCAAGGCAACGCTCTTTCCTGGGCTACCTCCGGTGGTTCGGGTTTCCGCGGTTCCCGCAAGTCCACCCCGTTTGCTGCTCAAGTAGCTGCTGAACGTGCTGGTCAAGCTGCGCTGGAATACGGCCTGAAAAACCTCGACGTTAACGTCAAAGGTCCAGGCCCAGGTCGTGAATCTGCAGTCCGCGCTTTGAACGGCTGTGGCTACAAGATCGCCAGCATCACCGACGTGACGCCAATCCCGCACAACGGGTGCCGTCCGCCGAAGAAGCGCCGCGTGTAATCCAGGAGATTGTAAAGAATGGCTCGTTACATTGGTCCAAAATGCAAACTCGCTCGTCGCGAAGGCACCGATCTCTTTTTGAAGAGCGGCGTGCGCGCGATCGAATCGAAGTGCAACATCGAAGCAGCCCCTGGTATCCACGGCCAACGCCGCGGTCGCCAGTCCGATTACGGCACCCAACTGCGTGAAAAGCAGAAGGTCCGTCGTATCTACGGCGTTCTCGAGCGTCAATTCAGCGGCTACTACAAAGAAGCTGCTGGCAAGAAAGGTGCAACCGGTGAAAACCTGCTGCAACTGCTCGAATGCCGTCTGGACAACGTTGTATACCGTATGGGTTTTGGCTCTACTCGTGCCGAATCCCGTCAGCTGGTATCGCACAAATCCGTCAGCGTTAACGGTCAGACCGTAAACGTACCGTCCTACCAGGTTCGTGCTGGTGACGTGGTCGCGATTCGCGAGAAAGCAAAGAACCAACTTCGCATTGTCCAAGCTCTCGATCTGTGTGCCCAACGTGGCCGCGTAGAATGGGTAGAAGTAGACACTGAGAAGAAGTCGGGCGTTTTCAAGAACGTTCCTGCTCGCAGTGATCTGTCCGCCGACATCAACGAAAGCCTGATTGTCGAGCTCTACTCCAAGTAAGGGCTAGAAAATAGGTGCATCCATGCAGATTTCGGTAAATGAGTTCCTGACACCCCGCCATATTGATGTGCAGGTTGTCAGTCCAACCCGCGCCAAGATCACTCTCGAGCCTCTCGAGCGTGGTTTCGGCCACACCCTGGGCAACGCGCTGCGACGCATCCTGTTGTCCTCAATGCCCGGCTGTGCAGTAGTCGAGGCCGAGATTGACGGTGTGCTCCATGAGTACAGCGCCATCGAAGGCGTACAGGAAGACGTAATTGAAATCCTGTTGAACCTTAAAGGTCTGGCTATCAAGCTGCACGGTCGTGACGAAGTTACGCTGACCTTGTCGAAGAAGGGTTCGGGGGTGGTTACCGCTGCCGATATTCAGCTGGATCATGATGTCGAGATCGTTAACCCCGATCACGTAATCGCTAACCTGGCGTCTAACGGCGCCCTGAACATGAAGCTCACCGTAGCTCGTGGTCGTGGTTATGAACCGGCAGACTCGCGTCAGAGCGATGAAGACGAAAGCCGCAGCATCGGTCGCTTGCAGCTTGACTCTTCGTTCAGCCCGGTTCGCCGTATCGCATACGTGGTGGAAAACGCCCGTGTCGAGCAGCGTACTAACCTGGACAAGCTGGTTATTGATCTGGAAACCAACGGTACTCTGGATCCTGAAGAGGCTATCCGCCGCGCTGCAACCATTCTGCAACAGCAGTTGGCTGCGTTCGTCGACCTCAAAGGTGACAGTGAGCCAGTGGTTGTTGAGCAGGAAGACGAGATCGATCCGATCCTGCTTCGCCCGGTTGACGATCTGGAACTGACTGTACGTTCGGCTAACTGCCTTAAGGCGGAAAACATCTACTACATCGGTGACCTGATTCAGCGTACCGAAGTAGAGCTGTTGAAGACTCCGAACCTTGGCAAGAAATCCTTGACTGAAATCAAGGACGTTCTGGCCTCCCGCGGTCTGTCCCTCGGCATGCGCCTCGACAACTGGCCGCCTGCAAGTCTTAAGAAGGACGACAAGGCGACTGCCTGATCGTCGTAATCACCGAACGTTGTGTTTGGTAAGGAATGAACCATGCGTCATCGTAAAAGTGGTCGTCACCTGAGCCGCACTAGCTCGCACCGCAAGGCCATGTTTCAAAACATGGCAGTGTCGCTGTTCGAGCACGAGCTGATCAAAACTACACTGCCAAAAGCTAAAGAACTGCGTCGCGTTGCTGAGCCGCTGATCACTTTGGCCAAGACAGACAGCCTGGCTAACCGCCGTCTGGCTTTCGACCGTACTCGTTCGAAAGCTATCGTTGGTAAGCTCTTCAACGACCTGGGCAAGCGTTACGCTACCCGTGAGGGTGGCTACCTGCGCATCCTCAAGTGCGGTTTCCGCACTGGCGACAACGCGCCGATGGCGTACGTCGAGTTGGTTGATCGTCCTGCCGGTGGTGAAGCTGTATCCGCTGAGTAAGACGTCAGTCTGAAACGAAAAACCGGGCCTAGTGCCCGGTTTTTTGTGTCTGAAATAAACCTATGCCTGATTGTTCGTGCGTACACATCATTTATGTCGTCATCCTCCGAAAGGGAGGAGTCGTTAGTAATTTTCTATTGATGATCACGAGTTAATGAATTAGTCGGTGTAACGTTCGTGATCAATACTCCCTCTCAGCCGATTAGCCGGCAAGTTAAAGACTGACAGAGGAAGTAGAACGCATGAGCCAAAATAAAACGCTTACCACCGCCAGTGGCGCTCCTGTAGCCGACAACCAGAATTCCCGTTCCGCCGGCCCTCGTGGCCCGCTGCTGCTCGACGACTTCCACCTGATCGAGAAGCTTGCCCACTTCAACCGTGAGAACATCCCTGAGCGCCGTGTACATGCCAAAGGCTCGGGTGCTTACGGTACGTTTACCGTTACTCGCGACATCACTGAATACACCAGCGCCAAACTGTTTGAGTCGGTCGGCAAGCAAACTCCGACATTCCTGCGGTTTTCCACTGTCGGTGGCGAACGTGGTTCGGCCGACACTGAGCGCGATCCCCGCGGCTTTGCCCTGAAGTTCTACACCGAAGAAGGTAACTGGGACATCGTCGGCAACAACACGCCAGTGTTCTTCATCCGTGATCCGCTGAAATTCCCGGACTTCATCCACACCCAAAAGCGTCTGCCACAAAGCAATCTGAAAAGCGCGCAGATGATGTGGGATTTCTGGTCGCACTCGCCTGAGGCGCTGCATCAGGTCACCATTCTGTTCTCCGACCGCGGCATTCCTGACGGCTATCGTCACATGCACGGCTTCGGCAGCCACACCTACAGCCTGATCAACGCCAATGGCGAGCCGCACTGGGTGAAGTGGCACTACAAGACCCAGCAAGGGATCAAGAACCTGGCGCCTGCAGACGCGGCACGATTGGCTGGTACTGATCCGGATTACGCGCAGCGTGACCTGTTCGGGGCGATTGAGCGCGGTGACTTCCCGAAATGGCGTGTGTGCATCCAGATCATGACCGAGGCCCAGGCCGCGGCGCACTACGAGAATCCGTTCGATGTGACCAAAACCTGGTCGCAGAAAGAGTTTCCGCTGATCGAGGTGGGCGAGCTGGAGCTCAACCGCAATCCGCAGAACTACTTCGCTGAAGTCGAACAAGCGGCATTCGGTCCGAGCAACATGGTCCCGGGTGTTGGTCTGTCGCCGGATCGCATGCTCCAGGGTCGCGTGTTTGCTTACGCTGACGCTCACCGCTACCGCATTGGCACCAACCATCAACAACTGCCGGTGAATGCGCCTCGCAGTCCGGTGAATAGCTACCAGCGCGATGGTTCGATGGCGTTCGGCAGCAATGGCGGTGCGGCACCTAACTATGAGCCGAACAGCTACGTCGAGTCGCCAAAACAAGCGCCTCGCTTTGCTGAGCCACCTTTGGCATTGAGCGGCGCCGCTGATCGTTACGATCATCGCGAAGACACCGACTACTACAGCCACGCCGGTGCTCTGTTCCGACTCATGAGCGGCGAGCAGAAAACCCTGTTGGTCAATAACATTGCCGGCGCGATGGCTGGTGTTTCCAGTGATGTGGTTGATCGCCAGTTGCAGCATTTCTACAAGGCTGACCCGGCGTATGGAGAAGCAATCGCAAAGGCACTCAACGTACAGCTTAACGAAGTCTAAACGAGAAGCAGAACCGCCCTCATTTGGGCGGTTTTTGCGTTATTTGAACTACTTTTCTCAGAATATCTTCGCTTTTATCGCGCAAACGAAGTGACCAAACAGTCCCCTTGGTTCAAACTACAGACTTTCAAGCAGGGAGATGTAGGGCGATGCAAGGCCACCCAGACGTAATCGATTACCTCAACACGTTGCTGACCGGCGAACTGGCCGCGCGTGACCAATATTTCGTTCACTCGCGGATGTATGAGGACTGGGGATTCACCAAGCTCTACGAACGAATCAACCACGAGATGGAAGAAGAAGCAGGGCACGCCGATGCCCTGATGCGTCGTATCCTGATGCTGGAGGGCACGCCGCGCATGCGTCCGGACGATCTCGATGTCGGTACTACGGTGCCTGACATGCTCGCCGCCGACCTGCGCCTGGAATACAAAGTCCGCGCTGCACTTTGCAAGGGCATCAAGCTCTGCGAGCAGCACAAGGACTATGTCAGCCGCGAGATGCTGCGGGTTCAATTGCATGACACCGAAGAAGACCACACCTACTGGCTTGAGAAGCAGATGGGTCTGATCAAATTGATCGGTCTTGAGAACTACCTGCAATCCCACGCCTGATTGCTCCCGATAGAAAAAAGCCCCTGTCACCGATAAAGTGACAGGGGCTTTTTCATGGGCCTGAATCAGTCCCTGTCGCGAGCCAGTAACGGCTTGAGGTAGAAGCCAGTGTGAGACTGCTTCATCTCGGACACTTCCTCCGGCGTACCGACGGCAATGATCTGTCCGCCCTTGGAGCCGCCTTCCGGCCCCAGGTCCACCAGCCAGTCGGCCGTCTTGATCACATCCAGGTTGTGTTCGATTACCACCACGGTGTTGCCGTGGTCACGAAGGCGATGCAGTACGTCCAGCAATTGCTGAATATCCGCGAAGTGCAAACCCGTGGTGGGTTCATCGAGGATGTACAGCGTCTTGCCTGTATCGCGCTTGGACAGCTCGCGGGACAGTTTCACCCGCTGGGCTTCGCCCCCCGACAGCGTCGTCGCAGATTGCCCCAGCTTGATGTAGGACAGACCCACATCCATCAACGTCTGAAGCTTGCGTGCTAGCGCGGGAACCGCATCGAAGAACACCCGCGCTTCCTCGATGGTCATCTCGAGGGTTTCGTGGATGTTCTTGCCCTTGTACTTGATCTCCAGAGTCTCGCGGTTGTAGCGCTTGCTCTTACAGACGTCGCACGGGACATAGATATCCGGCAGGAAGTGCATTTCCACCTTGATCAGGCCATCGCCCTGGCACGCTTCGCAGCGTCCACCCTTCACGTTGAAGGAGAAGCGCCCTGGGCCGTAACCGCGTGAACGGGACTCAGGTACACCGGCGAACAATTCACGAATCGGCGTGAACAGCCCGGTGTAGGTTGCCGGGTTGGAGCGCGGCGTACGGCCGATCGGGCTTTGGTCGATATCAACGACCTTGTCCAGATGCTCCAGGCCCTTGATGCTGTCGTGAGCGGCCGCCTCAAGCGTCGTGGCACCGTTGAGTGCGGTAGCGCTCAAAGGAAACAGCGTGTTGTTGATCAGCGTCGACTTGCCCGAGCCCGATACACCGGTCACACACGTCAACAAACCAATTGGAATATCCAGGTCGACATTGCGCAAGTTGTTGCCGCGAGCGCCCTTGAGGGACAGCGACAGCTTTTTGTTACGCGGTGTGCGTTTGGCTGGAACGGCAATCTTCACCCGACCAGACAGGTATTTACCGGTCAACGAATCAGGGTGAGCCATGACCTCGGCCGGCGTACCTTCCGCGACAATATGCCCGCCGTGGACACCTGCGCCCGGACCGATATCGACTACATAATCCGCCAGGCGAATCGCATCTTCGTCGTGCTCGACCACGATCACCGTGTTGCCGATGTCACGCAGGTGCTTGAGCGTGCCGAGCAACCGATCGTTATCACGTTGATGCAGACCAATCGACGGCTCGTCGAGGATGTACAGAACCCCCACCAGGCCGGCGCCAATCTGACTGGCCAAGCGAATCCGCTGAGCTTCACCACCGGACAATGTGTCGGCACTGCGATCCAGCGAAAGATAGTCGAGCCCCACGTTGACCAGAAACTGCAGGCGCTCGCGAATTTCCTTGAGAATCTTGTCGGCAATTTCGCCGCGGCGTCCCGTGAGCTTCAGCACGCCGAAATACTCACAGGCATCACCAATCGGCAGATTGGTTACCGCCGGCAGCGTCTTTTCACCCACCCAAACGTGCCGCGCCTCACGACGCAAGCGCGTGCCACGGCAATCCGGGCAAGGCTGGGTGCTGAGGAACTTGGCCAGCTCTTCACGCACCGAAGCCGACTCGGTTTCGCGGTAGCGGCGTTCCAGGTTCGGCACGATGCCTTCGAACGGGTGCGAGCGTTTGACGATATCGCCGCGGTCGTTCAGGTATTTGAAGTCGACGTTCTGCGAGCCACTGCCGTGCAGTATGTATTTCTGCTGATCGGCCGGCAGGTCGTTGAACGGCACTTCGAGGCTGAACTTGTAGTGCGAAGCCAGCGAGCCAAGCATCTGGAAGTAATAGACGTTGCGCCTGTCCCACCCGCGAATTGCACCCTCGGCCAACGTCAGCTCGCCGTTCACAAGGCGCTTGATGTCGAAGAACTGCTTGACCCCCAGACCATCACACGTCGGGCAAGCGCCGGCCGGGTTGTTGAAGGAGAACAGCTTGGGTTCCAGTTCGCTGATGGCATGGCCGCAAATCGGGCAAGCGAAGCGCGCGGAGAAGATGATCTCTTCGCCGGGCTCGTCGTCCATCGGCGCGACCAGAGCAATGCCGTCCGCCAGCTTCAGCGCGGTCTCGAACGACTCGGCCAGGCGCTGTTGCAGGTCGGCGCGGACCTTGAAGCGATCGACGACGACATCGATCGAGTGCTTCTTCTGTTTATCCAGCTTCGGCAACTCGTCCAGCTCGCAGAGCCGGCCATTGACTCGGGCTCGCACAAAACCCTGGGCGCGCAGCTCTTCGAAGACCGACAGGTGTTCGCCTTTGCGCTCGCGAATCACCGGGGCCAGCAGCATAAGTTTGCTGCCCTCCGGCTGGGCGAGGACCAGGTCGACCATCTGGCTGACGGTCTGCGCTTCCAGCGGAATGTCGTGATCCGGGCAGCGAGGAATACCAACGCGAGCGTAAAGCAGGCGCAGGTAGTCGTAGATTTCGGTGATGGTGCCGACTGTCGAGCGCGGGTTGTGCGAGGTCGACTTCTGTTCGATGGAAATGGCTGGCGACAAACCTTCGATGGTGTCGACGTCAGGTTTTTCCATCATCGACAAAAACTGCCGGGCATAAGCCGACAGCGATTCGACGTAGCGGCGCTGGCCTTCGGCATACAGCGTGTCGAATGCCAGGGACGATTTGCCGGATCCGGACAGGCCGGTGATGACGATCAGTTTGTCCCGTGGCAGGGTCAGGTCGATGTTCTTCAGGTTGTGGGTTCGGGCCCCACGAATCAGGATCTTGTCCAAAGTGGCCTCGCTTGGCGGGCGTCGAAAACGTAGGAGTATACGGCCAAATACTGGATGGATGCACACTATCAAACGAGCGGGTTGATGTCTTACATGAAGAGTCTGTCAGCGGAGCGCGTCAAAGCGTCGCGATATACCCCGTCAATCGATGGGACTGGTAGAATCGCCGCCGGTTCACATGAGGTTTTTCCATGCACGATCCCCACAGCGAACGCATGAGTGGCAGTGAGACCCGCGCAGCAAGCGGTCTGGCCCTCGTGTTCGCCTTCCGTATGCTTGGCATGTTCATGGTGTTGCCGGTACTGGCGACCTATGGGATGGACCTGGCAGGAGCGACCCCGGCCCTCATCGGGCTGGCGATCGGCGCTTACGGCCTGACCCAGGCGATCTTCCAGATTCCTTTCGGCTTCATCTCCGACCGCATCGGCCGTCGTCCGGTAATTTACCTGGGGCTGATCATCTTCGCCCTCGGCAGCGTGCTGGCCGCCAATGCCGATTCGATCTGGGGCGTGATCGCCGGGCGAATCCTCCAAGGCGCCGGAGCGATTTCCGCGGCGGTGATGGCTCTGCTGTCCGACCTGACCCGCGAACAGCATCGAACCAAAGCCATGGCCATGATCGGCATGACGATTGGTCTGTCGTTCGCTGTCGCCATGGTTGTAGGACCATTGCTGACCCGCGCCTTCGGCCTTTCCGGGTTGTTCCTCGCCACGGGCGGCATGGCGCTGTTCGGCATCGTGATCGTGATGTTCATGGTGCCGCGTTCCACCGGGCCGTTGCAGCACCGTGAATCCGGTGTCGCGCGTTCGGCGCTGATACCGACGCTCAAGCATCCGGACCTGCTGCGCCTGGACCTGGGGATTTTTGTGTTGCACGCGATGTTAATGTCGAGCTTCGTTGCATTGCCCCTGGCCCTGGTCGAAAAAGCCGGGCTGCCCAAAGAACAGCACTGGTGGGTCTACCTCACAGCGCTGCTGATCTCCTTCTTCGCCATGATCCCGTTCATTATCTACGGCGAGAAAAAACGCAAAATGAAACGAGTTTTATTGGGCGCGGTGCTGACGCTGATGCTCACTGAGCTATTCTTCTGGCAGTTCGGCGATAGCTTGCGGGCTCTGGTGATTGGCACCGTGGTGTTCTTTACCGCGTTCAATCTGCTGGAAGCTTCGTTGCCATCGTTGATCAGCAAGGTTTCACCGGCAGGCGGCAAAGGCACGGCGATGGGGGTTTATTCCACCAGCCAGTTCCTCGGTTCGGCGCTGGGCGGGATCCTCGGCGGCTGGATGTTCCAGCACGGCGGTTTGTCGGTTGTGTTCTTGGGATGTGCCGGGCTGGCTGCACTTTGGCTAGCCTTTGCTGTTACCATGCGGGAACCTCCGTACGTGACGAGCCTGCGCTTGCCGTTGTCGCCCGAAGCGATTCGTGAAGCTGGCCTGATCGAGCGCCTCAAGGCCGTCGTTGGAGTAACCGATGCAATCGTGGTTGCCGATGAAGCGGCGATTTACATCAAACTGGACACCGAATTATTGGATCGCACTACCCTCGAGCGTCTGGTGAACAACCCGGCCGCGACAGCGTGCGAAGCCTAGGAGAACGTTATGGCCCGTGGGGTTAACAAAGTCATATTGGTCGGCACTTGCGGCCAGGATCCCGAAGTTCGCTACTTGCCTAACGGTAACGCCGTGACCAACCTGAGTCTGGCGACCAGCGAACAGTGGACCGACAAGCAAACCGGTCAGAAGGTCGAGAAGACCGAATGGCACCGTGTTTCGATGTTCGGCAAGGTTGCCGAGATCGCCGGCGAATACCTGCGTAAAGGTTCGCAGGTCTACATCGAAGGCAAGCTGCAGACCCGCGAGTGGGAAAAAGACGGTATCAAGCGTTACACCACCGAAATCGTGGTCGACATGCAAGGCACCATGCAACTGCTCGGCGGCCGTCCACAGCAGGGCGACCAACAAGGCGGGGGCAATAACTATCAGCAGTCCTCTCCGGCCCCACGCCAGCAGGCTCCGCGTCCGCAGCAGTCGGCACCGCAGCAATCGGCTCCGCAACAGTCGCGTCCAGCACCACAGCAGGCTCCGCAACCGGCTCCGGATTTCGACAGCTTCGATGACGATATCCCGTTCTAGGATATGGCTTAGGCCTTTGTAAGGTTTAGCCTCGAAACCCCCGATCGGTCCTCTGGACTGGTCGGGGGTTTTCTTTTGCACGCTGTTTTGTAGGAGCCGGCTTGCTGGCGATTGCGGCAACGCGGTTAATCAGGCGAACCGCGTTATCGTTCATCGCCAGCAAGCCGGCTCCTACAGAATTGCGGTTAACGGGATGACGTGGTTACGGCTGCCCGCGCCGAGTGCAGTTTCTTGTAGCTATCGATCAAGCGCAGGTGTCTATCGAGCCCTTCCAGTTTCATGCTGGTCGGCGTCAAGCCATAGAAGCGCACGCTGCCGTCCACTGAGCCGATCGCTGCATCCGTCCGCTCGCTGCCAAACATCCGGCGGAAGTTGGCCTCGTAGTCTTCCAGTTCCAGGTCTTCGTCCAGCTTCATCTCCAGCACCACATTGACTGCCTGGTAGAACAAGCCACGCTCAACCGTGTTGTCGTTGTATTGCAGGAACATTTCCACTGCCTCTTTCGCCTCTTCATATTGTTGCAAGGCGAGATAAATCAGCAGCTTCAACTCCAGGATCGTCAGCTGACCCCAGGCGGTATTGTCGTCAAACTCGATGCCGATCAAGCTGGTGATGTCGGTGTAGTCGTCCAGCTCGCTTTCCACCAGACGTTCAACCAGCGCTTGCAGTTCCTCTTCGTCCAGGCGATGCAGGTTCAGGATATCGGCGCGGAAGAACAGCGCTTTGTTGGTGTTATCCCAGATCAGATCGTCCGCGGGATAGATTTCCGAATAGTCTGGCACCAGGATGCGGCAGGCCGTCGCGCCGATATGCTCGTAGACTGCCATGTAAACTTCTTTGCCCATGCCTTTGAGAATGCCGAACAAGGTCGCGGCTTCGTCGGTATTCGAGTTTTCACCCTGGCCGGAGAAGTCCCACTCCACGAATTCGTAATCGGACTTGGAGCTAAAGAAGCGCCATGACACCACGCCGCTGGAGTCGATAAAGTGCTCGACGAAGTTATTCGGCTCGGTCACTGCATGACCTTCAAACGTCGGCTGGGGCAAGTCGTTGAGGCCTTCGAAGCTGCGGCCCTGGAGCAATTCTGTCAGGCTGCGCTCCAGCGCCACTTCCAGGCTCGGGTGCGCGCCGAACGAGGCGAACACACCGCCGGTACGCGGGTTCATCAGCGTGACGCACATCACCGGGAATTCACCACCCAGGGACGCATCCTTCACCAACACGGGGAACCCTTGCTCTTCCAGCGCCTGAATACCGGCCAGTATCCCGGGGTACTTCGCCAGCACATCGGCCGGCACATCCGGCAGGGCAAATTCACCTTCGATGATTTCGCGTTTGACCGCGCGCTCGAAGATCTCCGACAGGCACTGCACCTGGGCTTCGGCCAGGGTGTTGCCGGCACTCATACCGTTGCTCAGGAACAGGTTTTCAATCAGGTTGGACGGGAAATACACCACCTCGCCGTCTGACTGACGCACGTACGGCAGCGAGCAGATGCCGCGCTCTTCATTGCCCGAATTAGTATCGATCAGATGGGAGCCACGCAGCTCGCCGTCGCGGTTGTAAATCTTCAGGCAGTACGCGTCGAGAATTTCCGCCGGCAGTGCATCTTTACGGCCAGGCTTGAACCAGCGTTCGTCCGGGTAATGCACAAACGGCGCGTTGGCGATGTCTTCGCCCCAGAACTGGTCGTTGTAGAAGAAGTTACAGTTCAGTCGCTCGATAAACTCGCCCAACGCCGACGCCAAAGCGCCTTCCTTGGTCGCACCCTTGCCGTTGGTGAAGCACATCGGCGAGTGCGCATCGCGGATATGCAGCGACCAGACATTGGGCACGATATTGCGCCACGAGGCGATTTCGATCTTCATGCCCAGGTCCGCCAGAATGGCCGACATATTGGCGATGGTTTGCTCCAGCGGCAGATCCTTGCCCGCTATGTAAGTGCTCGCCTCTGAACTGGACGCCGGCATCAGCAACGCCTGGGCATCGGCGTCGAGGTTTTCCACTTCTTCGATCACAAACTCAGGCCCGGCTTGCACCACTTTTTTCACGGTGCAGCGGTCGATGGAACGCAGGATGCCCTGGCGGTCCTTGTCGGAAATGTCCGCCGGCAACTCGACCTGGATCTTGAAAATCTGGTTGTAACGGTTTTCCGGGTCAACAATGTTGTTCTGCGACAGCCGGATATTATCGGTGGGGATATTGCGTGTGCTGCAGTACAACTTCACAAAGTAGGCGGCACACAACGCCGACGACGCCAGGAAGTAGTCGAACGGACCCGGTGCCGAGCCATCGCCCTTGTAGCGGATTGGTTGATCGGCCACCACCGTGAAGTCATCGAACTTGGCTTCAAGCCGAAGGTTGTCGAGAAAGTTGACCTTGATTTCCATGGGGGATTACCAGAATAACGGCTAGACGATTTGGCCGCCATTATCCGGCTTTTCAGCGGTAAGTCTTGTGGTTGTCTGGTTCTCGATCAGGTTTACACCTGTTTCGCCCCAATGCCCGATGCACGGCACCGGGCTTTTTTAGTGGGATGACGAAGGGTCAGTCGAGTATCAGGTGCGGCAAGAACCGACTCGAATCCTTGGTGATCAAGCTGTTGTCCTCACGCACGCCGATACCGGCCGCCTGATCTCCGATCACCCAGGAACCGATCAGCGTATAGCTGTCGCCAAACTTCGGCAGTGGCGCGAATTCCTGAAGGATAAACGGCGCATCGGTGTAGGGGCCGTCCTCTTTCACGATCAGACCGTCAGCCGTTTGCAGCTCGATGTTGGCGCCTTCCCGGGAGAAGAACGGCTTGCGCACCCAACCCTTGGGCACTGCTTTGTTCGGATCGGTATCCAGGTGGGCCGCGAGCAGGTTCGGGTGACCTTTGTTGAACTCCCACAACAGCGGCAGGATGCCTTTGTTGGAGATGATGGACTTCCACGCAGGCTCGAAAAACTGCGTATCACTCTGGGCAATCGCTGCACCAAAGGGCTCGTGGAAGATGAACTCCCAGGCGTGCAGCTTGAACAGGTGCGGAATCCAGCGATCCTCAAGGTCCACGAAACGCCCGTCACTGGTCAGGCCGATGTCTTCAATGTCGATGTGGCGTGATTCGATGCCGACCTTTTCCGCCACCAGCCGCAGGTAATCGGTGGTGCCCTTGTCTTCGACCGAGTCTTTCATCGAGGCGAAGTAGAAAGGCTGTTTGAGCTGCAATTGAGCGAAGGCCTGATGCAGCTTGGTGTCGATGCTGTTGAACTGGTCGGCATGCTTGGGCAGCAAGCCGCGTTCGATGCATTGCTCCAGCCAGCCCCACTGAAACGCAGCGGCCTCATACAGGCTGGTCGGCGTGTCGTAGTTGAGTTCCAGCAACTTGGCGGGGCCGGTGCCGTTGTAGGAGAAGTCCATGCGCCCGTACAAGTGCGGGTGACCTTCGAGCCATGAGGTGCGAACCATGTCGAAGAAGGGCGCGGGTATGCTCAGGCGCTGCAGCAGCTCCTCGCTCTGAACCACGCGGGCCACCAGGTCCATGCACATCTCATGGATCTCGGTGGTCGGGTCTTCGAGATCGTTCTCGATTTGCTTGAGCGAGAACTGGTAATACGCGCTCTCGTCCCAGTAGGGTTCGTCGTCGATGGTATGGAACAGAAAGCCGAGACCCTCGGCCGTCTGTTTCCAGTCAGGACGCTCTGCGCAATGGATTTTCTTCATGACCCGTTCCCTTAACTGCTCGACCCGCCGCCGCCCCAGCCGCTGCGTGCGCTGGCCTTGCTGCCGAAGCCGCCACGAGAGGTGGACGAGGCAACGGAAACCGGTTTGTTTGCGGAAGAACGGACCGAGTCGGCGTAGTTGCTACTGCCGTACCTCGCCTGATTGGACTTGTTAAACGTCGAGCCCTTCGACATCCGCTGGCTGAGCGTCGAGTTCGAATAGCTGCCGCGATCATCGCGATAGCGGTACACCGGCTCTGAGTAGTAACTGTTGCGGTTGCTGCTCAGCATGTTGCCGATCAGCAGGCCGGTCAGCAGGCTGCCGGTGGAAAAGCCCGAGCCGCCAGTATTCGCCGTTTCCGAGGCGGGTAATTGCGCCTTGGCCGCGTCCACTTGGGATTGCGTCACCTGGCCATCGGCGGTCAGTTCGAAACCGCCGAGCTTGGGGATGAACTTGCCGGCGGAATCCTGCTGGCACCAGTCGGCGACAAAGTCGGCATCGCAATCGGCCTGGCTGTCGTACACCGGCGCAATGCGGCGATGCTCGGCCATGGCGCTCATGTAGGCGTCCGAGCAGACGTCCACCGGAAGCTTTTCATCGGCACATTGCTGAACGGACTGGAAGTTGTATTTCTTCTGCACCGGGTAAGTTTTTTCCGTCGGCCCGCAACCTGATATCGCCATGGCGACCGAGGCTGCCAGCGACAGTTGAACGTACTTGCTTCGTTTCATCGGGAGCTCCGTGCGCAATCAGTTCGGGGTAGGGGTCATGCAGGCGGCGTTCAACATGCCAACGCTGATGGCCACGGCCGCGACATAGACACCCGCCGCGATTTCGCCTTTCTTGATCCGTTCAGAAGTGCCTTTCAACACCAGGCTGGTCACCAGGAACGCCAGCAGTTGCACGACTGCTGCGATCAGCGACCAGACGACGAAGTCGAGCAGGCTGATCGAGTAGGCAATCACATTGCTGGCCGGAATCGCGAAACCGATGAGGGCGCCGCCCAGAGCGATTGCGGCGGCGACGTTGCCCGAGCGGATCAGTTCGAATTCCTTGTGCGGGGTGATTCGGGTGTAGATGAACTGGAACAGCGCGAACAGCACAGCGGCGCCGAGGATGTACGCGACAAACCCGAACACGGCGGCTTTGTTCAGGGAGATGGAGAGCGCTTCTAGCATGGACTTCTTCCTTTTTCAGAACGTATTCAGGTCGGTTGTGTACAGCGAGATGCCCAGCGACGTGCTCAAGCTGATGGTGCCTTCGGCGTCTTCTTCGACGGAAAACAGCAGGAACTCCCGGCGATCGGTCAGGCCTGTTTCGCGGGCGTACAGCATCGAACGGTGCTCGATGCCGTAGGACTCTTCCGGATTTTTCAGCTGCTCGCTCAACGCCACCAATTCTGTCTGGCCATTCTCGGTGCCCCATTCGCGGGTGTATTCGACGCCGTTATGGGTGTAGGTCGGCAGCCCGATCAGGCTCTGCGGACCGGCCAGCCGACGCAGCTCCGCTTCACTGCTGATGGTGATGTAACTGAGGTAATTGAACAAAATCACCGACTCGACCTGCCCGGCAATTTCGCCGGTGGTGTGCACCTGCAGCCAGTAGTCTTCATCGTTCATGTAATAGCGCGACAGCCAGGTCGACTGCCCGAGATCGACGGTGCCGTTGCTCCAGATCTGCTGAGAGCCCGGGATGGTCACCGTGGTTTTTTCGTCGAGCAATAATTTCAGGGTCGTGTCGAACATCACGCCTTTGCCCAATCCCAGGCCCAATGGGCCGGTGGCTGGCGGCGGGGTTTCGTTGGCGGTCCATTTCGACTCGGTCGTCGCGTTCGGGGCCTCAAGCCCCATCAACTGTTTAAACCATCCCATTGGAGATTTCCTTGAGGCGAGTGGAGGCGATGTAGAAGAGTTCGCCGCCCTCAACGCGCGTGGCGCTGGGCGGGTTGATCGACGGTTGTTGGGCACCTTTGGCGCGATAGCCGATGAGCGTGGCGTTGTGGTGTTCTTTCATCTGAGTGTACAGATCGCCGAACGTGGCTTCGAAGGCCTCGGGAAGTTTCATCAGGTATTGGGTGGCGCCTTGGCCCACGCACAGCAGTTCATTGATGACCACGGACGAGCCCGGATCCTGAGAGGCGCGCACCAGCATCTCGATGGCCATGCTTGAGGTGCATTCCAGGCTGGGTGCGTAGGCGCTGGCCAGCGCAGCGACTTCACTGTCATTGAAGTGGGCAACCACATGCCCGACAGGTTTCAGTTGATTGACCGCCAGCACGGTGGCCAGGGTCAGGTCGTCTGAATGGGTTCGCACCAGGACGCGTTCGGCACCCGGAACGCCGGCGCGCAGCAGCAATGCCACGGAGGACAGGCTTTCACCTTTGATGAAGGTCGCTTTGCCCGGCATCGGGTTCTCTTCAAGGGTGCAATCGCAAATGACGATCAGGTTGTCGTTCGAGGTTTCGTCCTGAAGCAACAATTCAATGACCCGCTCGCTGGACGCGCCTTCCCAGCCGATGAGAACCGTATGCCCGACCTTACCGGTGAAATCGCCTTTGCCCTTCATGCCTTTTCTCCATGCATCGATGACGCTGCTGGTGGTTTTGCCGATGGCTGCCGTCAGCAGCGCAATGCCCCCGAGCATGACCCAGGTAGCCACGAAAATTCGCCCCGCCGGTGTCTGCGGCGCGAGATCGCCATAGCCGACGGTGAGTGTGGTGGTCAGATAGAAGTAAGTAAACGTAGCGGGGGCGGTGAGGTGTTGTTCGCCCAGAAGCACCAGGCCCAGATACGCCGTGATCAGGTGTACGCCCAAGGCAATGACCAGACCTGCCCAGCCGAAGCGGTGGAAGAGGGACGAGGCGTACAGGCGCAACAAAAGGAAAATCGACATTTCGTCCCTGACTCCGTGGGTACTCGTTCCGGCGCAGTAATCGCCCCGACTTCTGAACGCTTAAGTGCGGTTACCGGGCGGCATTAAACCTGCTGCGCGACGCGGAGAAAAGTACCTTGGCAGCAATAAATCCGGCGAGCGCACCAAACAGATGACCTTCGAAGGAAACACCCTGGCGTGGAAGGAAGCCAAATATCAGGCCGCCATAGAGCAGGGCCACGACGCCGGCCGTTATCAGGTTGCCCCAGCTGCGGTGAAACCAGGCACGGGACAAGAGGTACGCCCACAGCCCGAACACCCAGCCGCTGGCACCGATGTGTACGCCTGAAAAACCGAACAGCCAGACCAGCGATCCGCCCAGCAGGATAATGATCGCGCTAACGGCAATGAAGCGGTGGAGTCCTTCGATGATGACCAGGGTGCCCAGAATCAAAAAGGCAATCAGGTTCGCGCTCAGGTGCGCAAAGGAAGCGTGCAGAAAAGGCGAGGTGATGATGCCGAGCAGACCGTGCACGGTTCTCGGGATCAGGCCGAATGCCATGAGGCTGTAGCCGGTCGCGACGTTGATCAGTTGCAGCGCGACCATGAAGAGCGCCAGGCCTGCGATTGTCTTGAACCCCTTCAGGGCATCCATCCTTGACCTCGATTCACTGAAAACTGAAGCGCAACCCATTGTGGGAGCGAGCCTGCATGCGAAAAGGGAGTGTCAGTCGACATCAATGTTGTCTGACAAACCGCAATCGCTAGCAGGCTAGCTCCCACAGGTTATGCGTTCGACTCGAGAGTCGGTTATTCGGCCGATTTTTTCTTCAGGCGTTCCAGAATCGCATTGGCGCTGCCTTCGTTCGGCGTGATGCCGGCGTCGCGCAGTTTGCGTTCCAGGTCAGTGCCGGTCGATGCATCGGCCAGTTGGTCCTGAGCTTCCAGTTCAGCCGCGCGTTGCTGCTGCTTGGCCTGCAAGCGGTTCAGCGTGCCGACGGCGGTTTCCAGCTTGCCGTTGGCGCCGCCACTGGCAATCGAAGCGCTGACCTGGGCCTTCTGTACGCTTTCGCGGGCTTTGGCCATGTCCACTTGCTGGCGCAGGCTTTTGATGCGGTTTTCGGCCTTGGTGATGTCTTTGCGCATGTTTTCAGCGTAACCGCCGAATTCGGTGGCCTGCTTTTGCTCGACGTCCAGTTCGTTGGTCAGGGTCGAAATGGCTTCGGCCACTTCCAGCGCCAGGTCTTCACGGTTGGCCTGGATCGCGGCCAGGGCCTTGGATTCCAGGTCCTTGATCTTGGCGTTGTACTCGCTGACGCGGTCAGCCGACAGTTTGTGCTTGGCCATGATGGTGACCAGCTCACGCTTGGCGTTGGCCAAGGCGCTGTCCGCATCGCGGATTTCCTGGTCAAGGATGCGCAGGGCCTGTTGGTCGACGATCGATTCGCCAACTTCAGTGGCACCGCCACGCAGCGCGGTGAACAATTTGCTCCAGATGGACTGAGTCATTGGATATTTCCTGTTACCGAATAATTAATTGAAGAAACGTTCGAAGGCTTCGCTGGCGCGCTGGACATTGTCGACGAGGGTTTTGGCCTCGGTCACGATGTTCGTCAGGCTGGAGTCGGAGCTCAGGGCGCCGAACATGTTGTAAACAATCTGCCCGTTCGGCATGGACTCGATACCGATCGAGGACAGCGGGAACATCTCCCGGCTGCGCAGCACGGCGTCATTGAAGGCCGGTACGTCGTTGATGGACTCGACGTCGACCAGCACGGTATCGACGATGATCTGTTCGCCCACCACCGCGATGTAAATCGGCAGGCCACCGAAATCGTTCATTTCCAGCTTGATGCTGGACTCGGAGCCTTGAACGAGAGAAAGCGTGATGTCGTTCGAAACCACTTCGTCCAGGGCCTGAAGGGCGCTGAAGAGGCGATCGATGTTCCAGTTAGTACCTGCGCTCATGTAATTCTCCGACATGAATGAGCCAGCCAGAATCGGTTGGCGAAGCTGTTTCTCCATCTGCTTGAGCAGGCTTCGGTTTTCGGGAAGCACCCAAGTCTCGTGTTTCACATAACCGGCGGCACCCAGGCCCGCGCGCATCTGCTTCATGTAAAAGCTCGATGGTTTTTTCGCGGACGGTTTCGCGCGCTCTCCCTTGCGGCTTGCTGTATCGGTATCGGGCCCGTCTGGGGGGCTCGATGGAGAGCTGCTTTTCATGGGGCTGACCTCGTTGTGAAAAACTCACGCGTGAGAAACACTACAGGCAATTTTTGCCACTCTCAATAGCTCACGCGTGAGATTTTTTGTATTACTTTTCCCGACCGACGAAAAAGGCCCGCAGCGCTAAAACGCGGCGGGCCCTTTTCGGAATTTGATCAATAGGTTAAGACGTTAGTGGCTGGCCGCGAGGAATTCGTCAGTGGAGATCACGCTCGCATAGGCAAAACTCAGGGCTGACATGAAGGCAGCGTGAACATGGGCCGCAGGCACCGTGACGCCGTTGAATTCCAGGTCGCGTGAGGCACAGGCGTCATGGATCACGGTGACGGTGTAGCCGAAATCGGCAGCGGCGCGGGTGATGCCATCGACGCACATGTGGCTCATGCTGCCGACAACCACCAGTTCCTTGATGCCTTGCTCGTCGAGGATCGATTTGAGTTCGGTTTCACGGAACGAGTTGACGAAGTGCTTGAGCACCACCGGCTCATCGGCGCGATTCAGGACTTTGGGGTGCAACTTCGCGCCTTCCGAACCCGGGGTGAAGAACGGGGCTTCTTCGGAGGTGAATTCGTGACGGATGTGCACCACAGAATCACCGGCATCACGAAAGGCTTTGAGCAGACGGACGGCGTTGTCGGCTGCAGCGTCGGCGCCGACCAGCGGCCACTTGCCTTGGGGGAAGTAGTCGTTTTGGATATCGACTACGATGAGTGCTTGCTTGGCCATGACTGTTTCCTCGAATGTGTGTGTTGGGTGTGGAACGAAGTATTGGCCCTGGCAGGCCGACCGGGGATTGGCCGCACCGACAATAGAAGGGGGAAAACTGACAATGGACGCAGAAAGGGCAATCGCTGAACTCGGCGTGCTGATTTATCCCGGCGCGCAGATGGCGGCGGTGCACGGGTTGACCGACCTGTTCGGCGTGGCCAACCGGATTGCCGCCGAGCATCAAGCCCCGCAGTTGCCGCTACTGCGGGTCAGCCATTGGCAGGTTGATGGCGAGCAGGCGCCCGAGCGGGTATACGACAGTCATCCGGGGCCCGACCGCCCATTGGTAGCGGTGTTGATTCCACCCTCGATTGCCGGATTTTCCGAAGGGCAGGCACCCCAGGCGTTGATCCACTGGATGCGTCAGCAACATGCGCAAGGCGCAACCCTCGGTGGCGTCTGCGTGGGTTCTATTCTGCTGGCGGAAAGTGGCTTGCTAGATGGCCGTAGCGCGACCACCCACTGGACCTCGGCCAAAACCTTCGCCGAGCGTTACCCTGCGATCAAACTCAAGGCCGATACCCCCATCGTCGACGATGGCGACCTGATCACCACCGCGGGGCTGATGGCCTGGTCCGAGCTGGGTTTGCGCCTCGTGGACCGTCTTCTCGGCCCGAGTATCGCCACCGGCACCGCGCGTTTCCTGGTGGTCGAACACAGCGACAGCGCGAGTGAATGTGGCAGCAATTTTTCACCGATTCTCAGCCACGGTGACGCGTCGATCCTAAAGGTCCAGCATTGGCTGCAAAGCACCGGGGCCACTGACGTGTCGTTGACGGCAATGGCCGAGCGGGCAGGGCTGGAAGAACGCACGTTCCTGCGCCGATTCCGCGCCTCGACCGGGTTGAAACCCACCGAGTACTGCCAGCACCTGCGGGTCGGCAAGGCTCGGGAAATGCTCGAGTTCAGCAACGGCACCATCGATCACATCGCGTGGACCGTGGGGTATCAGGATCCGGGGGCGTTTCGGGCGACCTTCAAGAAAATCACCGGGCTTGCGCCGAGTGATTACCGCTCACGGTTTGGCGTGACGCCCTCAACCGTAGCTCGATAGTCAGAACACAGCAGATCCAAATGTGGGAGCGAGCCTGCTCGCGATGGGGCCATATCATCCAACATTGATGGTGCATGACAGGCTGCTATCGCGAGCAGGCTCGCTCCCACATTGGCTCTATGCAAGGCATGGATCGTGCAAAATGCGGGAGTCGGAATGGATGTCGTGCAGAATAAAGCAGGCTTGGTGCCATCACTTTTTTCGCAACTGGCTGATTCGGAAACCGTTTCACTGCGGCCCTCCTTGGCTTGATCTCTGCACCCCTTCAACTACATTCATCAAACGCAGATTGAAGGGGGACGCATGACCCCAACAAATCGCAAGAAACTGGTGGTCGCCCACTCGGTCCGCGCCGAGGCGCCCCAGCACGAAGTCGAAACCAATCGTGCGCTGGCCCGTTGGCTGGCGCATATCCTGGGGCTCAAGTTCGGCGGCAGTTACGATCCCGAACTTCATAACGGCCGGGATCTTTATCTCTTGCCGACCCAAACCCTGGTCGGCGTCGCTGCTGCCCGGGCATTAGGCATCACCGGGCCGGAGGATATGTGGGGCGGCTACGTCGACCACGATTTCATCTGCACCAAAGCCATCAGCCATGGATTGCGCAACAAGAATGCGCACGCCCCGGAAGGCTGGTCTGCGCTGTTTTCCGAACGGGTACGCAACGTCGTGCTCGATGGCCTCAGCGTGTTCTCGCTCGACGATGCACGGCCGGCGGCGGAGCATTTGCTCTACGCCGGCCCTATCCGCATCAAGCCAATTCACGCCTGTGCCGGACGTGGGCAGGAAGTGATCAAAAGCCTCGACCAATTCGACGCCGTTCTGGCCCGCCCCGATGCCAAGGTTTTGTTCACTGAGGGCGTGGTGCTCGAACAGGATCTCGACAACGTGATCACCCACAGCGTCGGCCAGAGCTTTATCGGCGGCAAGGTGTTGAGTTATTGCGGTGATCAATACTTGACCGAAGACGGTCGAGGCGAGCAGGTTTATGGAGGTTCCAATCTGCTGGTGGTGCAGGGTGATTACGATGACCTGCTGAAGCTGGACCTGCCTGACGATGTGCGACTGGCGATCCAGCAGGCGCAAGTCTTCGACAGTGCCGCGGACGAGGCCTATCCCGGTTTCTACGCCTCACGCCGCAACTACGACATCGCCCAAGGCCTGGACAGCAACGGCAAACAGCGCAGCGGCGTGCTTGAACAGTCCTGGCGCATGGGCGGTGCCAGCAGTGCCGAAGTGGCCGCGTTGCAGAGCTTCGTCAACGACCCGCAGATGCGCGCGATTCGCGTGTCTTCGGTAGAAACCTACATCGATCAACCGCTGCCGGCGGACGCCATCGAGGTGTACCGCGGGCCGGCGGAAAACAGTGACTTTCTTCTCAAGTACGTAACGGTCAAATCCTATGACGGCTAGAAGCGAAACCATCCAGATCGACATCGACGATGAACAGATGATCGGGACTTTTCTGAGCCCTAAATCGAAAGTCCCCGGCGTGTTGTTTGTGCATGGTTGGGGCGGCAGCCAGGAGCGAGACCTGGAACGGGCCAAAGGCATCGCCGGTCTGGGGTGTGTGTGCCTGACGTTCGACTTGCGCGGGCACACTGGCGGCACCGGCATCCCGCTCACTCGCGTAACGCGTGAAGACAACCTGCGCGACCTGCTGGCGGCGTACGACCGCTTGCTCGCCCACCCGGCGCTCGACACTTCCGCCATTGCGGTGGTGGGCACCAGTTATGGCGGTTACCTGGCCTCGATCCTGACCTCGTTGCGCCCGGTGCGCTGGCTGGCGCTACGGGTGCCGGCGCTGTATCGCGACGATGAATGGCATACGCCCAAGCGTGAACTGGACAAGGCTGATTTGCGCGATTACCGCAACACGCTGGTACGCGCCGACAGCAATCGCGCGCTGCACGCCTGCTCGCAATTCACCGGGGATGTGCTGCTCGTGGAGTCCGAAACCGACGACTACGTGCCTCACGCAACGATCATGAGCTACCGCGCCGCGTGCCAGCAGACGCATTCGCTGACGCACCGGATTATCGATGGCGCCGATCACGCGTTGAGCGAGCCGGTTTCGCAACAGGCGTACACCTCGATTCTGGTGGACTGGATTACCGAGATGGTGGTGGGCGAGCGGTTGAGCATTATTCAATCGAAGTAAGATTTGTAGTGTTCTTGCGATCATCGCGAGCAGGTCGGATCGCCGCACCGTCGCTCCCACATTTGGACCGCGATCAACCTGTGGGAGCGAGCCTGCTCGCGATGGCGTCATCCGCCTCACCACACCTATCTCAGGAAGGTTTCTTGGCAATCCGCAGCGACTTGGCCTTGGCTTCCACAATCAAATACATCACCAACGTAATCAACAACGGCAAAATAAAATAGATCGCCCGATACGCCAGCAACCCCGCCACCAGACTCCCCCGCGAAGCCTCATGCTGCAGCAACGCTACAAACACCGCCTCCAAGACCCCAAGCCCGGCGGGAATGTGGGTGATCACCCCGGCAATCGCACTGATCAGCAACACGCCCAGCACCAACGGGTAATCCAGCTTGTTCGGCAACAACGTGAAAATCACCGCTGCCATCAGCGACCAGTTAAGCGCGCCAAGGGCCAGTTGCAGCACCGCCATGCGCAGCGACGGCAGGTTGATTTCCACCCCGCGAATCGACCATTCCCGACGTTTGGAGAACTGGCACGCCGCCAGATACCCCGCGCTCACCAGCAACAGCAACACGCCCACACCTTGCAATGCATCGCTGCTCAACTTCCAGCCCGGGGGCATTCTGACCAGTCCGCTGCTGAACACCGCGCCGGCAATCACCATGTAGCCGAACCAGTTCGTCGCCAGGCTCAACCCGAGGATTTTCGCGATGTTGCTTTTGCTCACCCCGAGCCGCGAATACAGGCGATAACGCATGGCAATGCCGCCAACCCAGGCACTCAGGTTAAGGTTGAAGGCGTAGCTGATGATCCCCACCGGCAGGATCTGTTTCCAGGTCAGGTCCTGGCGAATGTAGGTGCGGCCGATCAGGTCGAAGCAGGCGTACACCAGAAAACTCACCAGCGTCAGGCCGGACGCAATGATCAGCGTGCGCACCTTGAAGTTGGCCAGGGTGTGGAACACTTCATCCCATTCGATGCGCTGGGCAAGCATCGTCAGCAGCACGATCAGCGCCAGAAAAAACAGCATCGTCAGCGGTTTTTTCCAGCGGCTCCAGCGTGTTTTCTTTTCCGGGACAGGTGTTGCGCTGTCGTCGTGAGGCACCGAGTGAGTTTCAACGCGGTCCATGGTGGTCGCTCCCGGCTGCATGAGTGAAGGGTTTCAGACGAGGTTTATGCGCCGGCAGCCAACCGGCCCATGCCGGGAAATGGCGCAGGAAGTGAAACACCAGAAAGCCGACGGTCATGTGCCAGATTCGTCCACGAGGAGACTTGTCCGCTGACATGGTTTTGCAGTGGTTGTTGCTTAGCACCTCAAGCCGTTCGAACAGATCGTGGTTGAAGGCTCGGTCGCGGATCAACACATTGGCTTCCAGGTTCATGGACAGGCTCAACGGGTCGAGATTGCTCGACCCGACAGTGCTCCAGTCCTCATCCACCAGCGCGACTTTGCCGTGCAGCGGGCGTTCGCAATATTCGTAGATCTGCACACCCGACTTGAGCAAATAATCGTACGTCATGCGCGCGGCCAGTTTGGCCACCAGCATGTCCGGTTGCCCCTGCAGAATCAGGCGCACGTCGACGCCACGGCGAGCGGCGTTGCGGATTTCGCGCAGCAAGCGGTAACCCGGAAAGAAATAGGCATTGGCGATCACCACCCGGCGCTGGGCACTGCGCAGCACCTGCCGGTAAACCTCTTCGATATCCGTGCGATGGTCGCTGTTGTCGCGAAACACCAGGCGAACTTGGCCGTCGTGGTCGCTGAATGCCATTTCCGAACGTCGCTGCCGACGGCGTTGCCACCAGTATTTGGCGCGACCCGGGCGGCCACTTTGCAGCAGCGCGAAATGATGAATGTCCGCCACTGCGGGGCCTTGCACTTCAACCGAGTAATCCTGCTTGGCCTCGGGGCCGAAGTCGGCCAGATGGTCGGCGGAAAAGTTGATCCCGCCGATGAACGCAATCGTGCCGTCCACCACCACGATCTTGCGGTGCAGGCGGCGGAACCAGTTGGTGCGGATGCCCAGATGCTTGGGCGCCGGATCAAATATTTGCAGGCGCACGCCGGCCTGGCTCAACGCAGTGAGATACCCGGTCGTCAATTCGCCGCAGCCAAACCCGTCGAGGCTGGCCGTGACCCGTACGCCGCGTTGTGCGGCCTCGATCAGCACTTGCTGCAGCTCATTGCCGACCTTGTCCTCGAACACAATGAAGGTTTCCAGGAGGATTTCAGTCTTGGCCTGACGCATGGCCTCGAACACCCGCGGGAAATAGGCCTCGCCGTTTTCCAGCATTTCCACGAGGTTGTTGCCCTGCCAGCCGTACTCAACGTCCACCACGCCGGGTTCACGTACCGGTGGGGTGGCGGGTATGTGATCAACGGTGGATTTTTCCATTGGTGCACTGCTCATAGCTCGATCTCCACCGATAGCGGTGCATGGTCGGAAAGGTGTGACCAGGGGCGCGCCGCCAGCACTTTCGGACGGCTGGCCTTGAGGTTGCGCACATAAATGCGATCCAGGCGTAACGCCGGCAACCGCGCCGGAAAACTGCGCGCCGGTTTGCCGTGGTGCTCGGCGAACACCTCGCGCAGACCACAGGGCTTGAGCAACGCATCGGCACGCTGGCGCCAATCGTTGAAGTCGCCGGCGACGATCACCGGTGCATCATCTGGAAGGTCTTCAAGGCGTCGCGCCAGCAACTTGAGTTGCTCCGTCCGGTGGGTTTCACGCAGCCCCAGATGCACGCAAATGGCGTGCACTTCCAGGTCATCGCCCGGCAGGCGCAGCACGCAATGGAGGATGCCGCGGTTCTCATGGCCGCTAATCGAGACGTCGAGGTTGTCATGGCGGATGATCTGGAATTTCGACAGCAGCGCATTACCGTGATCACCCGCCGGGTACACGGCGTTGCGGCCGTAGGCAAACTGCGGCCACAGGGTGTCGGCGAGGAATTCGTACTGGGGCATCGTCGGCCAGTTGGTGTAGCGCTGCGGATGATGCTCGTGGGTGCCGTGGACTTCCTGCAAAAACACCACGTCGGCAGACACGCTGCGCACCGCTTCGCGCAATTCCGGCAGGATGAAGCGCCGGTTGAGCGCGGTGAAACCCTTGTGGGTATTGACCGTCAGCACGGTGAAGCTGCGCACGGCGGTGATGATGGATTGCTGCTCGTCGGTGGTGCCGACCGGCTCGGAAATACTCATGACAGCACTCCTTCGGCGACCGGTTCACCGGGACGGGTGGCGAGGTCTTTGTCGAGATGGAAATGCTCAAGCAAGCGCCGCGCATCGAAGGGCGCGCGCACTTTGATGTCGTTGTCGAAATAGCAGAACACTTCGCGGGACTTGCGCGCTTTGGGCTTCTGCCGAGGTGCGATCAGCTGCGGATCCGTCGGTTGCTGGCCGTGGTTCCACGCGTCGATCCGCTCGCCCCAGCGTTCCAGCGCCTCAGGGGTGTAACCGCTGGCGTAAAGCTCTTCGGCACCGTGCAGGCGCAGGTAGACGAAATCACTGGTGACGTCTTCGCGGTACGGCCATTTACCTGCGGTGTCAGCGATGACCAAGGCAACGTTGTAGCGTTTGAGCAGGCGCACGAACGATGGATCAACAAAGGTCTCGTTTCTGATTTCAACGGCGTGGCGCAGCGGCTTTTTCTTGTAAGCCTTCAGACTGGCGGGGCCGTGCAGGTGCGAATCGTGCTGGCGGGCGAGGGCAGCCGCCTGTTGGGTGTCGTGGGGCAATTGCTCGAGAAAACTTTCGAACAGCTCGACGTCGAATTTGAAATTGGGCGGGAACTGCCAGAGGATCGGGCCGAGTTTTTCTTTGAGCTCCAGGATCCCGGAGGCAAAGAAATTCGCCAGCGGCTTATGAATGTCCCGCAGGCGTTTGATGTGGGTAATAAAGCGTGGGGCTTTGACACTGAAAACGAAGTCCGCCGGGGTTTCGGCGTACCACTGGGCATAACGTTCAGGCCGTTGCAGGGCGTAAAACGATCCATTGATTTCGATGCTGTTGACCGCCCGAGACGCGAATTGCAATTCGCGCTTCTGGGTCAACCCCTTCGGGTAGAAACCTCCCCGCCAAGGCGTGTAGCGCCAACCTGAAATACCGATGTGAATCGCCGCCATGTCGCCTCCCGTCTAATGGTCCCCAGCCCTGTCTTTTGATGACCGTGGGGCAACCGAGAAAGTTTCGACGGGAGTACGGACGGTGTGCGTTCGACAGATCACAACAGATCCTGTGGGAGCGGGCTCGCCCGCGATAGCTGTATGTCAGACACATCAGGGTTGAATGTGCCGCCGTCATCGCGGGCAAGCCCGCTCCCACAGGGGGTTAGTGACCGGCGACTATGCGGGTTGAACCTTCGGCATAGACCGGGCCGAGTCGGTCAAGACGCCCACTCCAAGCCGTCAGCGCCAGTGCAATCAACACCACCACCACATACACCTGCAAGCCCGGCACGTTACCGAACGCAGCCGCGCCCCAGACCAGCAACGGCGAAGGCGCTGAGGGTCAGCGCGAGCAAGGCTATGGGCATGACTGCAACTCCGGTGGGTTTGATTGATGGAGCGCAGTGTCGGGGTTTGGGTTGTGCGGAAAAATAGAGGGGTGGGCATTTGATATTTGCGCTGAGGTCAAATCTCTCGGGGCGAATGAAATCCCGTGGCGAGGGAGCTTGCTCCCGCTCGGCTGCGCAGCAGCCGCAAAGCCATACAGCGCGGTGTACCTGTGGAGCTCGGGTTTGCAGGTTTTGGGGGGCGCTTCGCACCCCAGCGGGAGCAAGCTCCCTCGCCACAGGGGACCGGTGCTGGCTGGTTATCTGACGGTGAAAACCGAACTTGCCCGCCATTTGCCGATCAGTTCCTTACAGACCCTTCCCAAGGAGCTTCCCGTTTTGCTCAAGTTCAAGACCGCGATACTACTGGGGGCGTTGCTGTTTCTGGGCAGCAACGAGCTGGAAGCCGTCACGCTGCCGGGTGTTCCCGCCGCTGCCGAGGAACCGGCAAAGCCTGAACCACTGGTCCAGGGCGGTTTGCTCGGGGCCATCAGTTCCAGCATCGACGACGTTCAGGACAAGCTCGACCTCAACGAAGACCTGGTCGACGCCTGGCGCTTGCGGGCCGATCGGGCGGCGGATGAAGTGGACAAACTGGTCAATCGGCCCTCGAGCCGTTCAGGCTGGAGCGTGATCGGCGACTTCCTGATGTTGTCCGGCGTCTGGCTCGGCAGCTTTGCCTTGCTCACCGTACTCGGCGGAATCCTGGCCAAACGCTTGAACCAGGGCCGCTGGCTGCGCACCCGCCAGCGCAGTCAGGATCTGCTCAATTATGTGTTGCCTTACACGCTGCCAGCCTTGATCTGTCTGCCGTTGACCCTCTACGTCAGCCATTTCCTGCCCGCCTCGGTGGGCCGCGCGCTGGCGCTGTGTTTCGCCTATGCCACCAGCAGCGGTATTTTCTCGACCTCGATGCTGCTCTGCGTGATCGTCATGTTCAACACTGGCCACAAACGCACGGCGGTGCAGATCATTCGCGATTACTGCCCCAAACCGCTGTTCCTGATCGGCTTCCTCGCCGCGCTCAGCGATGCGTTGACCAGCCCGCAAATCGCCCGGCAACTGGGCGGCAACATCACCAGCAGCGCCGCAGTGCTCACCGGTTTTTTCGTCTCGATCATCTTCGGATTGTTGGTGATTCGTTTACGCCGGCCGGTGGCGCATCTGATCCGTAACCGGCCGCTGGCCCAGCGCCTCAAACAGCCGTCATTGCAAGAATCCCTGCGGATCTTTTCCGGGCTCTGGTACTGGCCGATTCTGCTGATGGTGATGGTCTCGGCGATCAACCTGATCGGCGTTGGTGACGATAATCAGAAAGCCCTGCGCTGTGCGTTGTTCACCACCATCCTGCTGATCGCCACGGTGTTTCTCAGCACGATTTTCCAGCACATGTTCAAGTCGCGTCAGGTCACAGCGATCCAGCACAGCAGCGCCTACAAAGAACGTTTTCTCAGTCTGCTGCATGCGTTGCTGCGGATCGTCATGGCCGTGGCGTTCATCGAAATCCTCGGGCGGATCTGGGGCGTGTCGCTGTTCGAATTTGCCGAGCGCAACTCGGTGGGCCGGGCGATCAGTGAGTCGTTGAGCAGCATGGGTCTGATCTTTCTGGTGACCTGGTTGCTGTGGGTGGTGCTTGATACGGCGATCCAGGAAGCGCTGAAACCGCCGCTCAACAAACGCACGACGCAGCCCAGCACGCGGGTCAAAACAATCCTGCCGCTGCTGCGCAACGCGATCAAAATCATCCTGGTGGTGATCTGCGCGATTACCACCATGGCCAACCTTGGAATCAACGTCGCGCCGTTGCTGGCCGGTGCCGGGGTGGTCGGCCTGGCCATCGGTTTCGGTTCGCAGCAACTGGTGCAGGATGTGATCACCGGGTTGTTCATCATCATCGAAGACACCCTGTCGATTGGCGACTGGGTGGTGCTCGATTCCGGCCACGCCGGCACGGTCGAGGGTTTGACCATCCGCACCTTGCGCCTGCGTGACGGCAAGGGTTTTGTGCACTCGGTGCCGTTCGGTCAGATCAAGGCAGTGACCAACCAATCGCGCCAGTTCGCTTATGCGTTTTTCTCGGTGCAGTTCACCTACGACACCGATGTCGACAAGGCAATCGAGTTGATCCGTGAGGCGGGGGATTCGATCCGTGAGGACGCGTTTCTCAAGTACAACCTGCAAGGGCCGCTGGATGTGTTCGGCGTCGACAAAATGGACCTCAACGGCGTGGTGCTGACGGCGCAGTTCCGCACGGTGTCGGGTGGGCAGTATGCAGTGAGCCGGGCGTTTAACCAGCGCTTGAAAAAGCTTGTGGATAACAGCCCATGGGTGCATTTCGCGCAGACTTATCCACAGCAGGTTTTGATGCCGAGGCAGGCGATAGCCGGGCAGGAAGAGGAAGGCCCAGCGCCGGAGAATTCGCCGGTGTTGTTGCCGGATCAGCCTCGCACTCAATGATTTTTTGTTGTCTGGGCTGGCCTCATCGCGGGCAAGCCCGCTCCCACAGGGATTTGTGTTGGTTATAAAATTTTACTCAGACACCGATTAACTGTGGGAGCGGGCTTGCCCGCGATGAGGCCCTCCCGGACACCATCAATGCCGGATCAGTTTGTTGTGCAGTTCGGCACTGCCCTGTTGATCCAGCTCCACCCAAAAAACCTGCTTGCCGGCAATCTCGGCCGCCACTGGCAACCCATCCCGATACACCAACCGATTGCTCGCCAACGCCGGCACCTTCGCCCCGGGCAATAACGTCCCGGCAAGGTTCAGCGGATCAACCCCGCACACCGCAATCAGACTCCCGTCATGCGGCCGGCGCCGGACTTCGCGCAGCAACGGTATCGCCTCAGGCAATGCAAACTGCTCCCCGGCCAATCCACTGACAAACCGCCCACCGCGAATCTCCCCTCGAGCCTCCAGCCGATGGAACGTGCGCAGCAATTCCCGCCAGCTCGGCAGCCAATCCGCTTCCCGTTCGAGCAAGCGCCAGAACACCACGCCATAACGCCTCAGCAAGGTCATGGCGATATGTTCCAGGGTGTCGCCCGGCGTCGGGGCCGGTCGTTTGTTATCCACAACCGGCGCGGCAGGCCCCCGACGCAGCAAGGCCCAGCGTCCGGCATCGTCCATCCCGCCGACAAACGCCCCACGCCCGCGTCGGCTGCTGCGATTCTGGCGTTTGCTGGCCGGGGTGATCAGCGCTCGCAGGCCGGCAAAACTGTCGGCGTTCACCAGCCCCGCGCCGACCAGTTCCTGCAAGGCAATTTCCAGCTCGGCGCGCAGCAGATGCGCCTCGTGAATCAGCTCATCGAAAAACAGTGCGCCGTGTTGGCTGAGTGCTTCGTAAACCTTTTGCGTCTTGGGCGACAGTTCGCTGACCGGGGGCTGCTCGGTCAAGCTGCTCCACAACCCGACCTGACTGCGCGGGAGTAACAGAATCGGCGTGCTGCGCAGCGCCGTGCTGGCGCTCTTGTTGCGCGCAGTGAGACGAGTCCACACCAGTTTGCCGCTGCGACACAGGTCGTCCAGCCAACTCGCCGAATAGCCTTTGATCCGCATTGGCAGAATATCGCTGTCCCAGGCTGAAGCGGCGGCGGGGTAGCCTTCGAACTGAGCGACGATGGCGGGCAGCACCGCGTTGCCCTGGCCTTGAGTCGCAGTGGAAAGATGCTGCCAATCGAACAGAAATCGCATGAAATCCTGCAACGCCACCGGCTCGATTTCCCGTCGCAGACGCTTGACCGTGTAGCGATGAATCCGCGCCAGCAAATGCCGCTCACACCATTCATCCTCGCTGGCGCCCGGCGTGAATTGGCCCCGCAACACATAACCTTCGCGTTCCAGTTGTGCCAGCGCTTGGGTGACTTCAATGGCCGGCAACCCCAACGGTTCGGCAATCGCTTGCAACGGCAGTGGACCGAACGCGCTGAGCCGCGCGCGAATCATTTCCAGCAGCGCTTCATCCAGCTCCCAGACTTCATCGAACCCTGGCAGCGCCTCCAGTGGTGGATGCAATGTCGCCTGTGGATAAACTGCGCGCAGGCAGGTCAACCGCTCCAGCGCCAACCACAACGATTGCTCGGCATTGATCTGCATACGGCTGGCGCGGCCGCTTTCAGCAAGGGCGTTCAGCCAGTCCAGCCAATGCGTATTGGCCTGCGCCTCGGAATCGGAGATGCACGCCAGGCTCATCAATGCCTCGTGCATTTCATCGACGCTCGTTGGGGTTGGCCAGGCTTCGTCGCGCACCGCTTGAATTGCGTCGGTATCCAGCGCGCCGAGGTCATCGGTGGACTGCGGGTCGGTCCAGCGCCGGTTGAGCACCGCTTGAGTACGGCGTTCCTCCAGCGGCGCATCGTCGAGAAAGGTGTAGGGGCGGGCGCTGAGGATTTCAGCTGCCAATGGCGAGGGCGCCGGCAAATCGCGGCTGATCAGCCGGACATCGCCGCTTTCCATACGCCGCAACAACGCCAGCCAACCTTCGCTGTCCATCGCCTCGTGGAGGCAATCGTCGAGGGTTTGCTCCACCAGCGGATGCTCGGGCACCTCACGTTCGCCGGCGAGGTTTTCTACGCAGGCGATCTGATCGGGAAACACGCTGGCGATCAGGTCTTCGCTTTTCATGCGCTGGATTTGCGGCGCGACTTTGCGCCCGCCCGTGTAACGCGGCAACGCCAGCGCGACCCCGGCGTTCCAGCGCCAGCGCACACCGAACAGCGGCGCATCGAGTATTGCCTGGATCAGCAAGTGTTCGGCGGTGTTGCTGTGTACATAGCGCCAAACGTCGTCGAGTTCGAAGCTGTGGCTGGTGGACAGCGACAGCACGATCGCGTCTTCGCTGGCGGCGGCCTGCAATTCGAAGTTGAAAGTGCGGCAGAAACGCTTGCGCAGGGCCAGGCCCCAGGCGCGGTTGATGCGACTGCCGAACGGCGTGTGGATGATCAGTTGCGTGCCGCCGGACTCGTCGAAAAACCGCTCCATCAGCAGCGTGTCTTGCGACGGCAGGGCGCCGAGCGTCAGGCGTGCCCGGGCCAGGTAATCCACCAGTTGCTCGGCGCTGGCCAGGTTCAGGTCGAGGGTGTCGGTCAGCCAGTCGATAGCCGGCTGCAAGTTGCCCGGTGTGAGGCCGAGCAGTTCGTCGAGCTGCGCTTGCAAGCGTGCCACGGCGAATGACAATTCTGCGCTGCGCCCCGGTGCTTCACCGAGCCAGAACGGGATATTCGGTGGCTGGCCCTGAGCGTCTTCGACCCGGACCTTGCCGGTTTCGACGCGCAGGATTCGATACGACGTATTGCCCAACTGGAAGACATCCCCTGCGATGCTTTCCACCGCAAAGTCTTCGTTGACGCTGCCGATGTTCAGCCCTTGAGGTTCCAGTAAAACGCTGTAGTCGGCGTTGTCCGGAATCGTTCCGCCGCTGGTCACGGCCGTCAGTTTGCTGCCCCGACGACCGCGCAGCGTGCGGGTCACAGCGTCACGGTGCAGGTAAGCGCTGCGGATGCCCTGCCGACCGTTGTAGCCCTCGGCGAGCATGTGCAGCAGCGCCTGGTAATGTTTTTCGTCGAGTTCGGCGTAGGGCGAGGCTTTGCGGAACATCTCCAGCAGCGCCTGCTCTTGCCATTCCTGGCAGCTGACCTCGGCGATGATCTGCTGAGCCAAAACATCCAGCGGCGCCTTGGGAATCTGCAAGGTGTCGAGTTCGCCACGGCGTACGCAGTCGAGCAGGGCGGTGCATTCGATCAAGTCATCGCGGGTGGTAGCGAACAAGCGGCCCTTGGGCGTGCCGCCGACCTGGTGCCCGGAGCGGCCGACCCGTTGCAGAAAACCGGCAATCGAGCGCGGCGAGGCGATCTGGCACACCAGGTCGACGTCGCCAATGTCGATCCCCAGTTCCAGCGAGGCCGTGGCGATCAGCACTTGCAGGTCGCCGCGCTTGAGCCGCTGTTCCGCGTCGAGGCGAAACTCCTTGGCCAGGCTGCCGTGGTGCGCGGTGACGGCTTCTTTGCCGAGGCGCTCGCTCAAATGCCGGCTCAGGCGCTCGGCCAGGCGCCGGGTGTTGACGAAAACCAGGGTGGTGCGGTGTTCGCGGGCGAGGGCGGCGAGGCGGTCGTAGACCAGCTCCCAGACATCGTTGGCCATCACCGCCGACAACGGCACTGGCGGCACTTCGATGTCCAGATCCCGCGGGCGGGCGTGGCCGATGTCGATGATTTCGCATTCGCGATCACGACCAACGAGAAAGCGCGAGACCGCGTCGATGGGTTTTTGCGTGGCGGACAGGCCGATACGCATCAGCGGGGCGGCGCACAGCGCCTGCAATCGTTCGAGGCTCAGGGCCAAGTGACTGCCGCGTTTGCTGGCGGCGATGGCGTGGATTTCGTCGACGATCACCGTGCGCGTGGTGCCAAGCATCTGCCGGCCGGAGTCGGAGCCGAGCAGCACATAGAGGGATTCCGGGGTGGTCACCAGAATGTGCGGCGCATTTCGGCGCATGGCCGAGCGGTCTTTTTGCGGCGTATCGCCGGTGCGCACGGCGGTATTGATCTGCAATTCGGGCAGGCCCATGACGCGCAATTGCTCGGTGATGCCGGCCAGCGGGGTTTGCAGGTTGATCTGGATGTCGTTGGACAGGGCTTTGAGCGGTGAGACGTAGACCACCAGGGTTTCGTCGGGCAGATGGCCGCCGTTGTCCAGACCTCGGTGGACCAGGTCGTCGATGACCGCGAGGAAGGCCGTGAGGGTTTTGCCAGATCCGGTGGGCGCGGCGATCAGGGTCGAGCGGTGCTGGCGGATCAACGGCCACGCCCGGGCCTGGGCGGCGGTGACCGTCGGGAAGGTGTTGCTGAACCAGGCGCTGACGGCGGGATGGAAGCCTGCCAGGGCCGCGTCCGTGGGGATGGGCAGATTCATGATCAATTTATGCGGGCGGGGGGGTGAAGATGCAAGTACCGCTCAAGACCTTCGCCGATCTTGCGGGCCTCTTCGCGGGCAAGCCTTGCTCCTACAAGGGGACCGCGGTGTACGCAAATCCAGTGTAGGAGCGAGGCTTGCCCGCGAAGGGGCCGGGACAGGCACCACAAATCCCGCAGATCTACACTTTACGGATGACGGTTGCGCACTAAACCCGCAAAATGCAACGATTCCGGCAACTAACAACGACATCGTCCGTGGGCGTTGTCGATAAAGCCATCGTTCCAATCAGACTGGGCCTGCTGACTCTATGCGAATGCGCCTTATGTTACTGGGCGGCGGAAATGCCCTTGGGCAGGCGCTGATTCGCCTCGGTGCGGAGGAAGACATCGGTTTCCTCGCCCCCCGCCCACCGCAAGACGGCTGGGATGCCGCGAGCCTGACGCAACTGCTCGACGACACCCGCCCGGACGCGCTGATCAATCTCGCCTACTACTTCGACTGGTTTCAGGCGGAGACGGTCAGCGAACAGCGTCTGGCCGGGCAGGAGCGAGCGATCGAGCGTCTGGCCGAACTGTGCCAGCACCACAACATCGTTCTGCTGCAACCGTCGAGCTATCGGGTGTTTGACGGCTCCCGGGCGACCGCTTACAGCGAAAAAGACGAACCGGTACCGCTGGGCTTGCGCGGTCAGGCCTTGTGGCGGATCGAACAAAGCGTGCGCGCCACCTGCCCGCAACACGTGCTGCTGCGATTCGGCTGGCTGCTCGATGACAGCCCCGACGGCACCCTTGGGCGTTTCCTCGGTCGCGCCGAACAACCTGAAGAGCTGCTGCTGGCCGACGACCGTCGGGGCAACCCGACACCGGTCGACGACGCAGCGCGAGTGATCATTTCGGTGCTCAAGCAGCTTGATTGTGCGGCGCCGCTGTGGGGCACCTATCATTACGCCGGGCATGAGGCGACGACGCCGCTGGCGCTGGGTCAGGCAATTCTGACCGAAGCACGCAGCCTGCATCCGCTGGCCATCGAAGCGCCGACCGCCCAGGCTCACGCCGCGCGCCCGGACGCCGCCGAAGAGCCGCAGCACGCGGTGCTGGCCTGCAAGAAAATTCTGCACACTTTCGGGATCAAGCCCCGCGCCTGGCGCGCGGCACTCCCGGGCTTACTGGATAGGTTTTATCGCCATGGCTGACGGCCCTGTTTTAATCACCGGCGGCGCCGGTTTCATCGGCTCGCACCTGACCGATGCCTTGCTCGCCAAGGGTCATTCGGTACGTATTCTGGATGACCTGTCCACCGGCAAACGCAGCAACCTGCCGCTGGATAATCCCAAGGTTGAACTGGTTGTGGGCGACGTCGCCGATGCTGCGCTGGTGGCGCAGGCGATGGTCGGCTGCAGCGCCGTGGCGCATCTGGCGGCGGTGGCGTCGGTACAGGCCTCGGTAGACGATCCGGTGAAGACCCACCGAAGCAATTTCATCGGTTCGCTGAATGTCTGCGAAGCCATGCGCCAGGCCGGGGTCAAGCGAGTGCTGTACGCTTCCAGTGCCGCCGTTTATGGCAACAATGGCGAAGGTGAATCGATCGACGAAGACACGCCGAAGGCACCTTTGACGCCGTATGCGTCGGACAAGTTGGCCAGCGAGTATTACTTCGATTTCTACCGTCGCCAGCATGATCTGGAACCGGTGATTTTCCGCTTCTTCAACATTTTCGGCCCGCGTCAGGACCCGTTCTCGCCGTACTCCGGCGTGATCAGTATTTTCAGCGAGCGCGCGCAGAAAGGCCTGCCAATCACCGTGTTTGGTGATGGCGAGCAGACGCGTGATTTCGTGTACGTCGAGGATCTGGTGGACTTGCTGGTGCAAGCCATCGAGCAACCGCAGGTCGAAGTCGGCGCGGTCAATGTCGGCTGGAATCAGGCGACGTCCCTCAAGCAAATGCTTGAAGCGTTGCAAGCGGTGGTCGGTCAATTGCCACCGGTGAGCTATGGCCCGGCGCGTTCTGGTGACATCCGCCATTCGCGAGCGAACAACCGGCGGTTGCTGGAGCGCTTTACCTATCCGGAGCAGACGCCGATAAGTGTCGGGCTGGCGCGGTTGTTGGGACGCTGAGGTTTATGCAGTCATGAAAAAGGCGCCTTCGACGGCGCCTTTTTTGTAGCCGAAATGTTTCTTTGGCCAATGCAACACCTGTGGCGAGGGAGCTTGCTCCCGTTCGACTGCGCAGCAGTCGCCATCAATCTTGGGTCTGCTTCGCATCCCAGCGGGAGCAAGCTCCCTCGCCACAAAGCCATCCAAGTCCGTCTCAGAACTTGTAACCCAGGCCAACCATGTAGATGAACGGATCAACATCCACATCGACCTTGGCCCGAGTGCCCGGAGCCACGGCGTTGTTTTCCACGGTCGCCGTGGTGTCGATGTCGATGTAGCGTACCTGGGCGTTGATCATCACGTTGTCGGTCAGCATGTAATCGGCGCCGACCTGGAACGCCATGCCCCAGGAGTTTTTTGCCTTGAAGTTGCTGAAGCCGTTGGCCTGCGCTTCACTGCCGACGTGCTCGTCGTAGATCCAGGTGTAGTTGATACCGGCGCCGACATAGGGCTGGAATGCGGACTTCCCGTCCAGTGGGTAGTACACAACGCTCAAGGTCGGCGGCAGGTGTTTCAGGGTGCCGAGTTTGCCGTTGGCTGCGCCGAGGGCGGTGCCTTTGAGCTTCACGTCATGCTCGAACGGCGAGGCGGCGAGCAGCTCGATCCCCCAGTGGCTGTCGATCATGTAGGCGAAGTTCAAGCCCAGTTGCGTGTCGCTGCTCATGGTGGCCTTGCCACCCAAGTCGGCGCCGGCCAGCGGGCCTTGATCGACCTTGACGCTGGAGCTGTCGGCTTTCGGGTTGACGGTGATTGCACCGGCACGAACGATGATGTCGCCGGCATCGTGGGCATAGGCGAGCGGGGCTGCAAGCGCGAGGGCGAGCAGCGAAGCGCAGAGCGCGGACTTGTGCATGTGGGCTCCAAAGGACGTTAAAAATGTTCGATGTCCAATGGTACTGAGGCGTCTGATACGGTCTTTTGATGCAGCTCAATGAAACAGTGATGGTCCCGGGTTTGTGGGTGTTTTTGAGGGCCTCATCGCTAGCAGGCTAGCTCCCACAGAGGTATGCATTCCAAATGTGGGAGCTAGCCTGCTAGCGATGACTATCGATCAAACACCACATGACTTCCGGATTCACTCCGGCAGTTCATACACATAAATCTTGTCCGCCTCCATCTGATACCCCGCATCCGCCAACTCGCTGCTCGACGCTTTCACCTGCAACGCGCCCTCTATCCAGTACGGCTGATACAGCTCATCGAGCTTCACGCCCACTTCGCTTTTCACATGCACGATCTGGTTCGACGGCGGTGGCGGCACATGGATGCAGGCGCCGAAATACGGCACCAGCAAAAACTCCGTGGCGCGGCCTTCCTCGCTCACTTCCAGCGGCACGATGTAACCAGGCAAGCGAATGTTCTGCCCGTCGAGGCTTTTCACCACCGGTGCATTGGGCATGTCCTGCTTGGCAGCGGGCGCAGATTCCAGAGCGCTGCTCATCTGCGACAGGTCGTGCAGCGGTGTCATGTTCGGCACTTCCGGTGCGGCGTCCGGCGGGATCATCTCCGACCAGGTCAGGTCTTTCGGCTCGGCCGCCCACAGCGGCAGGGAGACCAGCATCAATAGCGCAAGCAGAGCGCGGGGCATCATTAACGTCCTCATAGTCGGATCGACAGGCCATCGGCCAAAGATTGGCGATACGCGCGCCAGGCCGGCACGCTGCCCATTAGCAACGCGGCAATCAGGATGCCACCGAGCAGCGTCCATTCATATTCACTGGGCCAGGCGAGTGGCAGATACAAGCCGTAATTGGATTGCACGTACCCCTGGGCCAAGGCGATGCCCACGTACAAAAGACCCAACCCGGCAATCACGCCGGACAGCGCCAAGGCAAACGCCTCCAACACTAGCAACGTCGCGATGTGCCACGGCCGGGCGCCGACCGAGCGCAGAATTGCCATCTCGCGACGTCGTTCGTTAAGGCTGGTGAGGATCGCCGTGAGCATACCGATCAAACCGGTCAGCACCACAAACAGCGAGACCACGAACAAGGCTTTTTCCGCCGTACTCATCAAACTCCACAACTCTTGCAACGCCACGCCGGGCAGGATCGCCAGCATCGGTTCGCCACGGAATTCGTTGATTTCACGCTGCACGGAGAAGGTCGAAATCTTGCTGTTGAGGCCGAGCATGAACGCGGTGATTGCTTGTGGTGTCAGGTCCATGTTGCGTGCCTGATCGGCGCTGATCCGGCCTTTGCCCTGGGCCGGCACACCGTTGTGCCAGTCGACGTGAATCGCTTCCATGCCACCGAGGCTGATGTGCAACGTGCGGTCCACCGGGGTGCCGGTGCGCTTGAGAATGCCGACCACGGTGAACGGTTTGTCGTCATGTTTGACCAGGCTGATCACCGCCACGCCGTGGGCCAGCACCAGTTTGTCGCCGAGTTTGTAGTGCAGCGCATCCGCCACTTCGGCACCGAGCACCACTTCGAACGGATCGCTGGCGAAGGCGCGGCCATTGGCCAGTTCCAAGTGTTGTTGATGACCGTATTGGTAGTGCTCGAAATACGCCTCGGTGGTGCCCATCACCCGATAACCACGATGGGAATCGCCGAGGGACATCGGGATCGCCCACTTCACTTTCGGGTTGTTGGCGAAGTGTTCGAAGCTGTCCCAGCGGATGTTATTGGTGGCATTGCCGATGCGGAATACCGAGTACAGCAGCAGGTTCACCGAACCGGAACGGGCACCGACGATCAGGTCGGTGCCGCTGATGGTGCTGGCGAAACTGGCCTTGGCTTCGGTGCGCACCCGTTCCACGGCCAACAACAGGCAGACCGACAGGGCGATGGCAAACGCGGTGAGGATCGCGGTGAAGCGGCGATTAGCCAGGCTGGCCATGGCTAGACGAAACAAATACATCTCAGACCTCGAACGGGGTGGCGGCGCGATTGAGTTCGGCCAGCGACAGGTGGCGATCGAACAGCGGCGCGAGGCTTTGGTCGTGGCTGACGAATAACAGGCTCGATCCGGCTTCACGGCATTCGGCGAACAACAGGCGAATGAAGTTCTCGCGGGCGTCGTAGTCCAGCGCCGAGGTGGGTTCGTCGGCGATCACCAGTTCCGGTTGACCGATCAATGCGCGCGCGGCGGCGACCCGTTGCTGTTGGCCGATGGACAGCGAATCGGCGCGGCGGCTGAGGATGCTTTCATCCTTCAAGCCCAGGTGGGCGAGCAGGGTGGCGGCGGCCTGGTCGACACTGCCGTGGCGCTGTTTCGCCCGTTCAGCGCGCAGTTTGGAGAAGTGGCAGGGCAATTCGACGTTCTCGCGCACCGAGAGAAACGGCAGCAAGTTGAATTGCTGGAAGATGTAGCCGGTGTGATCGACGCGAAAGCGGTCACGCGCGCCGGCGCCGAGTTCGGTCAGTTCCTGGCCGAGCAGGCGAATGCTGCCGCGATCAGGCCTCTGCACACCGCCCAGCAGGCCGAGCAGCGTGGTCTTGCCACTGCCGCTCGGGCCCTTGAGGAACAGGGTTTCTCCGGGCATCAGGCGAAACGCCGGGATATCCAGCAGCGGCGGGTGACCGGGCCAGCTGAAGCCCAGGTCGGACAGTTCGATGAGTGCTTGGGTCATGGCGCCGGTTTCATGGGTGATGATTTCCTGTAGGAGCCGGCTTGCTGGCGATGAACGATAACGCGGTCTCATTCATAAACCGAGGCGCATTTATCGCCAACAAGCCGGCTCCTACAGGGTTGTGGTGGATTCAGAATTTGAGGGCGGCAGCCTTGGCCGTCACTTCAACCCCTTGCTGCCCGCTCGGGCTGATCAGTTGTACCTGAATCTTCTGGGTGGCCGGGAAGGTGTTGAAGATGTTCGCCAGGTCCAGGGTTTTCAGCGCACCCGGGGCCGCGCAGGTGAATTGATAGTGGGCGTGGATTTCGCTGTGATCGTGGTGATGTTCGTCTTTGGCATCTTCATCATGGTCGTCATCAGCGTCTGGCTTGTCACCGAACAACGGACTTTCCAGTTCCTGGGTCGCGACTACGCAACCGGCGGCTTTCGGCAGGCTGAACAGCGCCAGCGGTTTTTCGAGCTGCGCACGGGCAGCGGCGACTTTGGCCTTGTCGGCGTCGCTGGTAGCGGCGTGTTCGAAGCCCACCAGGTTCATCGCCGGGCTTTCCAGTTCCAGCTCCAGGGTCTGACCGTCCAGCGCCGCGTTCAGGCGGCCGACGCCATGTTCGTGGGCGCCGAGGCTGCCGTGCTCATGGTCGTGGCTATGTTGATCAAGAGCATGTTCATCAGCAGCCTGGGCGACGGCCAGCGGCAACAAGGCAAACGGCAAAGCGAGAAGCAGACGGCGCATGGCGGGTCTCCGAAAGTAAAATGAAGAATTTGTTATGTAATCTTATAACGAAAACGCGGGGAGTTTGACCGTCTGCTTGGCGTTGCGCAAGTCACATGGGAGCATGCAAGTCAGAAATGTGCAGGAGCAGAGTTATGTTGCGAATTCGCGGAAGCATCGGCGACTGGCCGGTGGATTTGACGCTGGAGATGGATGACGGCGACTGGGCGCGGCTTGGTGCTCAGTTGCAGGTGGTCAAGCCTGAGGCCAGTGCCGCCCCGGCGAAACCGGTGAATCAGGATGATGCGCTGTGGCAGATCACCAAAGACCTGCTGCGTAAGGCCGGGCAATTGAGCGGGCCGGATTTGCTGGAACAGCTGGAAGGACTGACTGGCAGCGCGGCGTCAGGCAAACGCCTGTTGGTGCGCCTGCGCCATTGCGCTGATGTGAAGGTGACGAGCGGCGGGGATACGCCGCTCTACAGCTGGATCGAGTGAAACGAGGCTGCGATCGTTTGATCTTTTAATACAGCGCAGCAAACAACTTGCGCCGATAGGTGGTCACCAGCGGGTGATCATTGCCCAGCAGTTCGAAAACCTGCAGCAAGGTCTTGTGCGGCAAGCCTTCGCTGTAGCTGCGATTGCGCACAAACAGTTTCAGCAACGCATCCAGCGCAGCGTCGTACTGTTGGCGGGCCAACTGCTGGATTGCCAGTTGATACACCGCTTCATCGTCCTGCGGGTTTTTCGCCAGGCGCGCTTTCAGGTCTGCCGCATCCGGCAAATCCTTGGCTTGGCCGAGGAACTGGATTTGCGCCTTGGCGCCGGCCAGCGCCGCTTTGTGCTCGTCGCTTTTCACCGCGTCGAGCACGGTTTGCGCCTCGCCCAGTTCGCCCCGTTCAGTCAGGCAACGGGCGTAGAGGATCAATGCGCCAGCGTTGGTGTTGTCTTCGCCCAACAGGACTTTGAGTGCGGCTTCGGCGTCGGCGAAACGACTGTCGTCGAACAGGGCCTGGGCTTGTTCGAACGGATCAGCCGCCGCGGGTGGCGGCATTTGTACATGAGGCTCAAGCATCGCCCGCACAGCCGATTCCGGCTGCGCGCCGGCAAAACCGTCCACCGGCTGACCGTCCTTGAACAACACCACCGTCGGCAGGCTGCGAATGCCGAAACGGGCGACGATGTCCTGTTCGAGATCGCAGTTGACCTTGGCCAGCAACAATTCGCCCTGATAGCTCTCGGCAATGGTCTGCAGCATCGGCATCAGCACTTTGCAGGGCGCACACCATTCGGCCCAGAAATCCACCAGCACCGGTTTGTGGAAAGAGTTCTCGATCACCGACTGGTCGAAATCGGCAGTCGTGGCGTCGAAGATGTACGGCGTTTCCTGACTCATGGGGGATCTCGTAAAAGCGTGAATGGGGCAACTATACGGCTTGGCAGGGTGTCGCTGAAAGTGTGGGCAGTCTGACAGGTCGCCTTCGCGGACAAGCCTCGCTCCTACAGGTTCGGCGTCGTTATTAAAATCGGCGCAGACCTGTAGGAGCGAGGCTTGCCCGCGAAGCTTTCAGGCGCGTCGCGCGTGGTAGAGGCTCACATGCCGAAACTCTTCAGGTTCGGCCAGATCCGGCAACGTCATCGCTTCCAGCGTTTCGATGCGTTGATACAGCGGGTGACGAAAATCCCTCACCCGCGAATCCGCCACCAGCGCCTCCTTGCCACGACTCAAGAACTCATCAAGCAACGGCAGATTCGCTCGGTCGTACAGCACGTCGGCCACCAGAATCAGATCGAACCGATCCGCCTCGGCGAAAAAGTCCGCCGAGTAATTAAGCTGTACGTCATTGAGTTCAGCATTCGCCCGACACGCGGCAATCGCCAGCGGGTCCAGGTCACAGGCCACCACTTCCAGCGCTCCTGCCTTCACCGCCGCAATCCCCGCCACCCCGGAACCGGCGCCGAAATCCAGCACCCGCTTGCCTTTGACCCACTCAGGGAATTCGGCGAGGTAGCGGGCGACCGCCAGCCCACTGGCCCAGCAGAAACTCCAGTACGGCGGCTCATCCAGAATCCGTCGGGTTTCTTCCGGGCTGAACGCGCGGTCCATGTTGTCGCCGTCGATCAGCCAGAGTTTCAGCCCGGTATCGGGCAATGCGACAGGCACAAGCTGCGCATCACCGAGCTGTTCACCCAACGCCTGTTGCAGGTCGAGCGGTGCAATCATGGCGCTTTGACGAATTGCAACTGACCCAAGGCCTGGGTCGTCGGCTGGGTAATGACCTGCGACGGCAAATGCAAAATCAACTGGCCAGACTGGCTGGCACGGCCACGCAGTTCAACGCGAACACCGGCCGGGAACGATTCCGGGTTGAAGCGCAGGTGAAACGGCAACACTTGATTGGTGCCGATCAGGCTGGAACTGGCGAGCAATTGTTGCGGGCGGTCCTGGGCGTCGATCACCAGCAGCGCCAGTTCGACTTCGGCACCGGCCGGCACGCCTTGCAGGGTGCCGCTCAGTTCGCGCTGATAGGCGGGCAGCGGGCCGAGGTTGGCGGATTCTTTGGCCTTTTTCTGCGCCGCCTGTGGGGCAGGGCCCGGCGTCGGCGGCTGGGGCTTGGGCGCATCGCTGCTGCAGGCCACCAACAGGCTGAAAAGACTGAGCAAGACGAGCGGTCTTAGGGACATTTGCGGCTCCAGCAAGGTGAAATCCATGAATCAGGCATATAGCCCGTCTGTATACCGTAAACCCTATGGCTTGTCTTGCCACGGGGATGCGCTACCATGGCCCTCCCTTTTTTTGTTGCCTGCCACCATGCACTGTCCCTTCTGCGGTGCCAACGACACCAAGGTCATCGACTCGCGTCTGGTCGCCGAGGGCGAACAGGTGCGCCGCCGGCGTGAATGCCTGGCCTGCGGCGAGCGTTTCACGACGTTCGAGACTGCCGAACTGGTGTTGCCGCGCCTGATCAAAACCGACGGTAGCCGTCAGCCGTTCGACGAAGAAAAACTGCGAGCGGGCATGCAGCGTGCGCTGGAGAAGCGCCCGGTGAGTGTCGAGCGCCTCGAATCGTCGCTGGTGCACATCAAGCACAAACTGCGCGCCACCGGTGAGCGCGAGGTTAAATCCCTCGTGGTTGGTGAACTGGTGATGGCCGAGCTGCAAAAGCTCGACGAAGTCGCCTACATTCGTTTCGCCTCCGTGTATCGGCGCTTCCAGGACCTCAACGAGTTCCGCGAAGAGATCGATCGCCTGGCCCGTGAGCCGGTGAAAGAATGACCACCTCCCCAGAACAAGCCATCCTCGACGCCCATTACATGGCCCGCGCCCTGGAACTGGCGCGCAAAGGTCATTACACGACGCACCCCAACCCCCGGGTTGGCTGCGTGATCGTGCGTGACGGGCAGATTGTCGGTGAAGGCTGGCATGTACGCACCGGCGAACCCCACGCCGAAGTCCACGCCCTGCGCGCGGCCGGCGACAAGGCCCGTGGCGCCACGGCTTACGTGACCCTCGAACCTTGCAGCCACCACGGGCGTACGCCGCCCTGTGCCGATGCGCTGGTGAATGCCGGCCTCGCACGCGTCGTCGCGGCGATGCAGGACCCGAATCCGGCGGTTGCCGGTCGTGGCATGCAGCGTCTGGCACAGGCGGGTATCGCTATCGAAAGCGGTGCGCTGGAAGGCGAGGCGCGCAAGCTCAATCAAGGCTTCCTCAAACGCATGGAACACGGCTTGCCATTCGTGCGGGTCAAGCTGGCCATGAGCCTGGACGGTCGCACGGCGATGGAAAGCGGCGAGAGCCAATGGATTACCGGCCCCGCCGCACGTTCGGCGGTACAACGCCTGCGTGCGCAGGCCAGCGTGGTGCTGACCGGCGCCGACACGGTGCTGGCGGACAACGCCCGACTGACCGTGCGGGCCGATGAGCTAGGTCTGGACGCTGAGCAAACAGCCCTGGCCATGAGCCGTCCGCCACTTCGCGTGCTGATCGACGGCCGATTGCGCGTGCCGCTGGATGCGCCGTTCTTTAAGGCCGGGCCTGCGTTGGTTGCCACCTGCATGGCGATTGAAGAGCAATACGCCAACGGTCCGGAATGTCTGATCGTGGCCGGTGACGATGGCTTGGTCGACCTGCGCAAACTGCTGGTCGAACTCGCCGCCCGTGGCGTCAACGAAGTGTTGGTCGAAGCCGGGCCGCGTCTTGCGGGGGCGTTTGCCCAGCAAGGTCTGGTGGACGAATTCCAGATTTTCATCGCTGGCAAGTTCCTTGGCTCCTCGGCACGCCCGCTGCTGGACTGGCCGCTCGCGCAAATGAAGGACGCGCCCGAGCTCAAAATCACCGAAATTCGCGCGGTTGGCGATGACTGGCGAGTCATCGCCATTCCTGCGCCGGCGGCGAGCGTATAATTCCTGGCCGCAGCCTAGCGACGGCTTTGTTCTCGAGGAGGACTCCATGTTTACCGGCATCATCGAATCCATCGGCAGTATTCGTGCATTGACCCCAAAAGGCGGAGATGTGCGGGTACACGTAGAAACCGGCAAGCTCGACCTGAGCGACGTCAAACTGGGCGACAGCATCGCGGTCAACGGCGTGTGCCTGACCGCCGTTGAATTACCGGGCAATGGCTTTGCGGCGGACGTCAGTCGCGAAACCCTCGACTGCACCGCGATGAATGACCTGAAAAGCGGCAGCCCGGTGAACCTGGAAAAAGCCCTGACCCCGACCACTCGCCTCGGCGGGCATCTGGTCAGCGGTCACGTCGATGGCGTGGGTGAAGTGGTTGCCCGTACCGAAAATGCGCGCGCCGTGGAATTCCGCATCCGTGCGCCGAAAGAACTCGCCAAGTACATCGCCCATAAAGGCTCGATCACCGTCGACGGCACCAGCCTGACCGTGAACGCGGTCGATGGCGCCGAGTTCCTGCTGACGATCATTCCGCACACCCTGAGCGAAACCATCATGGCGTCGTACCAGCCAGGTCGCCGGGTGAATCTTGAAGTCGACTTGCTGGCACGTTATCTGGAGCGCCTGTTGCTGGGCGATAAGGCCGCAGAGCCCAGCTCCATAAATAGAGAGCCGGGAAACATCACCGAAAGCTTTCTGGCCGCCAACGGCTACCTCAAATCCTGAAACTCAATTTCTAAAAGAATGGGGGTGCCTTGTGGCGCTCAATAGCATCGAAGAACTGGTTGAAGACATCCGCCAAGGCAAGATGGTCATCCTCATGGATGACGAAGACCGCGAGAATGAAGGCGACCTGATCATGGCCGCCGAGTGCTGCAAGGCCGAACACATCAACTTCATGGCCAAGCACGCCCGTGGCCTGATCTGTATGCCGATGAGCCGCGAGCGTTGCGAACTGCTCAAGCTTCCCTTGATGGCGCCGCGCAACGGTTCCGGCTTCGGCACCAAGTTCACCGTGTCGATCGAAGCGGCCGAAGGTGTGACCACCGGCATCTCCGCTGCTGACCGTGCCCGCACCGTGCAAGCCGCCGCGGCGAAAGACGCCAAGGCTGAGGACATCGTCAGCCCCGGCCACATTTTCCCGCTGATGGCTCAGGCCGGCGGCACCCTGGCGCGCGCCGGCCACACTGAAGCGGCGTGCGACCTGGCGCGCATGGCCGGTTTCGAGCCGAGCGGCGTGATCTGCGAAGTGATGAACGACGACGGCACCATGTCCCGTCGCACCGAACTCGAAGCCTTCGCGGCCGAACACAACATCAAGATCGGCACCATCGCCGACCTGATTCACTACCGGATGATCCACGAACGTACCGTTCAGCGGATTGCCGAGCAGCCTTTGGACAGCGAACTGGGCCAGTTCAACCTGGTGACCTATCGTGATTCCGTGGAAGGCGACGTGCACATGGCCCTGACCCTGGGCACCGTGTGCGCTGAAGAACCGACCCTGGTTCGCGTGCACAATATGGACCCGTTGCGCGACTTGTTGATGGTCAAACAACCGGGGCGCTGGAGCCTGCGCGCCGCCATGGCCGCGGTGGCCGAGGCCGGCAGCGGCGTGGTGTTGTTGCTCGGTCACCCGCTCGATGGCGACGTGTTGCTGGCGCACATCCGTGAAACCGCGGACCAGACCGCCGTGAAAAAACAGACCACCTACAGCATCGTCGGTGCCGGTTCGCAGATCCTTCGGGACCTGGGCGTGCGCAAAATGCGCTTGATGTCGGCGCCAATGAAATTTAATGCGATATCCGGTTTCGATCTGGAAGTTGTAGAATACGTGCCCTCCGAATAATGACCGGTTGTTTCCAGTCCTTGATTCGCGGCTAACACATCACCGAGGGACGCGTAGAAAACGCGTCCCGGCTCTTTAAGAGATCTAACGAATGACCCTGAAGACCATCGAAGGTACCTTCATCGCCCCTAAAGGCCGCTACGCTTTGGTAGTGGGCCGTTTCAACAGCTTCGTCGTTGAAAGCCTGGTCAGCGGTGCAGTTGATGCCCTGGTTCGCCACGGCGTAAGCGAAAGCGACATCACCATCATCCGCGCGCCTGGCGCCTTCGAAATCCCGCTGGTTGCGCAGAAAGTCGCTCAGAAGGGCGAATACGCGGCAATCATCGCCTTGGGCGCGGTCATTCGTGGCGGTACTCCGCACTTCGAATACGTGGCGGGCGAATGCACCAAGGGCCTGGCCCAGGTGTCCATGGAGTTCGGCGTTCCGGTCGCATTCGGCGTCCTGACCGTTGATTCCATCGAACAAGCCATCGAACGTTCCGGCACCAAGGCCGGTAACAAAGGTGCCGAAGCTGCCCTGTCCGCTCTGGAAATGGTCAGCCTGCTGGCGCAGTTGGAGGCCAAGTGATTAGCGACGAAAGCGATCGTTTCAACCCGCGCGAACCGCGTCCAACGGACGCCGGCAAGCCTTCGAAAAGTGAAAAGCGCCGCGCTGCCCGTCAGTTGGCGACTCAAGCGTTGTATCAGCGCCACATGGCCAGTACTTCGCTGAACGAAATCGAAGCGCAGTTTCGCGTCGACAACGATTTCACCTTCGCCGATGCCAGCTACTTCCACGACATCCTGCACGGTGTCCCGGCCAGTCTGACCGAGATCGACACTGCGTTGGCGCCGTGCCTGGACCTGACCATCGAAGAGCTGGATCCGGTTGAACTGTGCGTACTGCGCCTGTCCACCTGGGAACTGCTCAAGCGCGTCGACGTGCCGTACCGCGTTGTGATCAACGAAGGGATCGAACTGGCGAAAGTCTACGGTTCCACCGACGGCCACAAATTCGTCAACGGTGTACTCGACAAGCTGGCCCCGCGTCTGCGTGAAGCTGAAGTGAAGGCGTTCAAGCGCTAATCGGCGCTTGAATACTTTTTCTCAGCCATGGGCGAGTTTGAGCTGATCCGCAATTTCTTCGCCGCCGCGCCTTGTGCGCAGGGCGGCGAAGGCGTTGCCCTCGGGATCGGCGATGACTGCGCCTTGCTCGCTGTTCCCTCCGGGGAACAGTTGGCCATTTCCACCGACACGCTGGTTGCCGGTGTGCATTTCGCAGATCCCTGCGACCCGTTTCTGCTCGGTCAGCGTTCGCTGGCTGTCGCCGTCAGCGATCTGGCTGCCATGGGCGCCACCCCCGTTGCTTTTACCCTTGCCCTGACCTTGCCAACGGTGACCGCCGATTGGCTGGACGCCTACGCCCGTGGTTTGAACCTCATGGCGCAGAGTTGTGGTGTGGCGCTGGTGGGCGGAGATACCACGCGGGGGCCGCTGAGCCTGACCATGACCGTGTTCGGTCGTGTGCCGGCGGGCAAGGCGTTGACTCGCTGCGGTGCGCAACCCGGCGATTTGCTCTGCGTTGGCGGTGAGTTGGGCAATGCCGCGGGGGCCTTGCCGCTGGTGCTGGGTCAGCGCACGGCTGAAGCCGCCATCGCCGATCCATTGCTGGCCCACTACTGGTCGCCGCAGCCGCAACTGGCGTTGGGTCAGGCGTTGCGCGGTAAAGCCACCTCGGCGATGGATATCTCCGACGGCCTGCTCGCTGACTGCGGGCATATCGCCCTGGCGTCGAAGGTCGGCATTCAAGTTGAACGGGACCGATTGCCGCTGTCGAACGCTTTAGTGGCCTTCCTCGGTCAGTCGGCCGCCGAAGAGGCGGCATTGAGCGGCGGGGACGATTACGTGCTGGCCTTCACCCTACCGTCCGTCGAGTTGCCCGCGTTGCTGGCCGACGGTTGGCCGATCCACGTGGTCGGCAGGGTAGAGGCCGGGCAGGGCGTGACGCTGCTGGATGCCGCAGGGCAAGACATCACCCCGCAAACCCGGGGCTATCAACATTTTCGGGAGACACCGTGACAGATCATCCCAAACAGGTCCCGGCGGAATTCGTACCGCCTTCAGTCTGGCGCAATCCCTGGCATTTCCTGGCGTTCGGCTTCGGCTCGGGCACCTTGCCAAAGGCACCGGGCACCTGGGGTTCGTTAGTTGCGCTACCCTTTATCCCGTTGTGGCAGATGCTTCCCGACTGGGGTTACTGGCTGATGCTCGGCGTCACCATGCTGTTCGGCTTCTGGCTGTGCGGCAAGGTTGCCGACGATTTGCGGGTACACGACCACGAAGGCATTGTCTGGGACGAAATGGTCGGGATGTGGATCACCCTGTGGCTGGTGCCGGAAGGGTGGTACTGGTTGTTGGCGGGGTTTGTGGTGTTCCGCTTCTTCGACATTCTCAAGCCTTGGCCGATTCACTGGATTGACCGGCATGTGCACGGCGGCGTCGGGATCATGCTCGATGACGTATTGGCAGGCGTGTTTGCGTGGTTGGCGATGCAAGGGCTGGTATGGATTTTCGCCTGACAGGCGAGACAGGGGACTAGGGATGGCTCGACGCTGGTTGGCTGTGATGGTTTTTGCCCTGTTTTGCCCGTTCACCCAAGCGGGCGATGCCGCGCCGATGCCGTCCGTTATTCACCTGGCCAGCGAAGACTGGGAAGACTACACCGCCGCTGACGGTCATGGCCTGGGGTGGGACGTGCTGCGGGAAGTGTTCGAACCGGCCGGCGTCAAACTGGACATTCGAACCGAGCCTTATACGCGCTCCGTGGGGCTGGCCCAGCGCCGCGAAGTGGATGCCTGTGTCGGCTCCTACCATGACGAGAACAGCGATCTGCTTTATCCGCGCTGGAATTTCGATACCGATCACATCTATGCCCTGGGGCTGGCGAGCAATCCGGCACCAACCCCGGAGACGCTGGGCAACTATCGACTGGCCTGGGTCCGCGGCTACGACTATCAGGATTATCTGCCTAACGTGCGGCGCTATAACGAAGTCATTCGGCGCACCGGCATTTTGTCGATGCTGACCCGCAACCGCGCCGACTACTACATCGACGCGCTGACCGAAGTCGACTATGTCCTCAAATGGGCCAAGGATCCTTCGCAGTTTCGTCGCACCCATATTGCGGAGTTACCGCTGTACCTATGCTTTGCCGATACGCCCAGGGCCCGAACCTTGATGGCGCTGTTCGACCAGCGCATGGAGGTGCTGGTGAAAAGCGGCCGGTTGAAACCGATCTTCGAACGCTGGAAACAACCGTATCCATTTGACGGGAAATAAGCGTGGGCCCTGTAGCAGCTGGCGAAGCCTGCGTTCGGCGGCGCAGCCGTCGTAAATTCAGGCATCACGGTGTATCAGGCTGACCGAGTGGCCAGGTTTCACGACGGCTTCGCCGCCGAACGCAGGCTTCGCCAGCTGCTACAGGGCGTGCGCAGACCGGGCTTCAAGCGCTTGAGATCTAACTTTTGGATCGTTATGCCCCATAATTCAGCCTAAGCGTCTGTAGGAACCTGCTGTTACAATGCCGCCTCTGCGAATCTCCAGTACTTATTGATCAGGAGCACACCGGTGCCTGTCGTTTTTGTCGCCGCTTCCAAGCTGCCAACGCCTTTTGCGCAATTCACCATGCACGGCTTTCTCGATGAAGAAAGCGGGCGCGAGCACGTGGTGCTGAGCCTGGGTGAGTTCGCCGACGGTGCCCCGGTACTCGGCCGCTTGCACTCCGAATGCCTGACGGGCGATGCCTTGTTCAGCCAGCGTTGCGACTGCGGTTCGCAACTTGAGGCCGCCTTGCAGGCCATCGCCCGTGAAGGCCGTGGCGTTTTGCTTTACCTGCGCCAGGAAGGCCGTGGCATTGGCCTGCTGAACAAGATCCGCGCGTATGAATTGCAGGATGGCGGTGCTGACACCGTTGAAGCCAACGAACGTCTGGGCTTTGCCGCCGACCAGCGTGACTACGCCATGTGCCTGCCGATGCTGGAACACCTGGGCGTAAAATCCCTGCGTCTGATGACCAACAATCCGCGCAAGGTCAAAGCCTTGACCGATATGGGCATCGTGGTCGCCGAGCGCGTGCCGCTGCACACCGGCCATAACCCGCACAACAAACTCTACCTGGCCACCAAGGCCAGCAAGCTCGACCACATGATGGGCAACGAGCATCAGGGCGAGGCAGACCGGGCGTGACGCGCGGTCAAGTACGGCGGCGATTGTCCTTCAGTTGGTGGCAATACCTGGCTTTGGCCTTGCTGCCGCTGTTCGTGATCAATGGCTTGTTCGGCCAGGGCGAGGCGATTTTGCCAGTGCTGGCGATGCCATTGTTCATCGCCGGTGTCGCCTCGATGTTTGTCAGCCTGAAGTTTTTTGGTGGCTACAAACACGCATTGATTGCCACCCAAAAAGCCCTCGACACCCCTGAGGAACCCGCTGCCTGGATCACCCTGGCTGCCAAACGCCGCACGGCGTTGCTGGTCGCTGGCTTTCCGGCGTGGATCGGTGCGTTGGCGGTGTTCGTCGGCCTCGAAGCGGTGCCGTTGGTACTGTTGGCGCTGTCGACCACGGTGCTGTTTTACCTCTACCGTATCCCGCGTCAGCTCGGCTGATGTTTCGCCTCTGGCTGGCGGTGTTGCTGCTGGTCATCGGCGGCTCGGCGGCTGCGGTCGAGCGCGTTGTCAGCCTCGCACCGTCTCTCTCTGAAATCGTTGTCGAGCTGGACTCCGCGGACCTGTTGGTTGGCGTGCTGGATGCCGGTGAGCGTCCTGCTGAACTCAAAGGTCTTCCATCGGTTGGCCGCTACGGCCAGTTGGACATGGAGCGGTTGCTCAGCCTCAAACCCGATCTTTTATTGCTCTGGCCCGGCAGCGTCGGCCCGGCCCAGCGGGAGCAGCTCAAGCGACTGAACATCCCCACGTATGTTGCTGAACCTCACAACCTCGAACAACTGACTGCGCAGCTCGAAGCGATTGCTACGCAGCTCGGTCGGCCTGAGCGTGGCGTTGCATTGGCCGCGCAATTACGCCAACGACTGGATGTGCTGCGCCAGCGTTATCGCCGGGATGAACCGTTGCGGGTGTTTTATCAAGTATGGGATCGACCGCTGTACACCGTTGGCGGCGGGCAGATCATCAGTGATGCGCTGGAAGTGTGCGGGGCGCGTAATGTGTTCGCCGACCTGACATTGCCGGCGCCGCAGGTCAGCGTGGAGGCGGTATTGCAGCGTAATCCCGAGGTGATTCTGGCCAGTGATCAGGCGCAGCTGGATGCGTGGAAAGCGTGGCCGCAGGTGGCGGCGGTGGTGCAGGGGCGGCTGTTGTTGGTGACGGATAAGGGGCTGGAGCGGCCGAGTGGGCAGATGATCGAGGCGACGGCCAAGCTGTGCCAAGTCATCGCGCCCGACCGCTGACCTGTGGCGAGGGAGCTTGCTCCCGTTGGGCTGCGAAGCAGCCCCGAACTGCCAGTAAGTGACTTTGCGACTACTGCGCAGTCGAGCGGGAGCAAGCTCCCTCGCCACAATAACCGGTGTCGCTCTTAGATTTCCGGCGTCCAGGTCACCCCAAACATCCACGCCCTACCTTCCTCGCGATACCCATACTGACTGCCGTCATGGCTGTACAACGCCCGGCTGTACCCCTTGTCCAGCAAGTTATCGACCTTCAGCTCAAGTTTGATCTCACGATTCAATTCCCAGCTGCTACGCAACCCCAGCAACGCATACCCGCCTAAAGGCTGCTGATTGTTCTCATCGTCATAGCTGCTGCTCACCGCTTGCCAGCTGGCGCCGAGCCCGAGCCGATCGAACTGTCGATCGAGATCCAGGCTCAAGGTCCGTCGCGCCCGACGCGCCAGGGTGTGGCCGCTGTCGCGATCCCTTGGGTCGATAATCGCCACGCCCAGGTTGCTCTGCCAGCCGAACAGTTCCTGTTTCAATGCCGCTTCGAAACCGTTGATCCGCGCCGATGCAACGTTCTGTGGCCGTGAATGGCTGCCGAAAATAATCGCGTCTTCAAGGTCGGTGCGATACAGCGAAGCTTCGAGGCGACTGGTCTCGGTCAACTGGCTGCGCCATTGCAGCTCGTAGCTTTTCGAGGTTTCAGGCTTCAGGTCCGGATTGCTGAAGTCCGGGTAGTACAAGTCATTGAAGGTCGGTGCGCGGAAGCCTTCGCTGTAGGTCAGCAGCACGTCGTTGTCCGGGTTCAGCGGCAGCGTGAAGGTGCCGCTCCAGCTGTTCTGGCCACCGAACTGCTGGTTCTGGTCCCGGCGCAAACCCAGTTCCGTGGAGAAGCTATCCGCCTGGTAGCGATGCTGGATAAATGCCGCGCGGTTCCAGCGGCTGTCCTCGTCGAACGGGGTGCTACTGTTGATCCGGTCTTCGTACCAGTCGCCGCCGAGAATCAGGCTGTTGCGCTCATTCAGCGTCAGGTCGTTCTGCCAGTTCACCGAATCACGGTACGTATTGAACACGCTGCGTTCATCGCTGAGCTTGTCCAAGGTCTTCTCGCGGTTTTCGCTGTGACCGAATTCGATGCGGGTTTTCCAGAGGTCGTTGACCCGGGCATCGACATAAGTGCTGATGCTGCTCACGGCAAAGTCGCTGTAAGGCTGTTGCTGGAGCGATTCGAAGGTCGTCGTGTCGAAGCGCCCGAACGGATTGTCGAACTCGCTTTTGCCGCGGTTATCCAGCACGTTGGCGCCGATTTCGATGTCATCGGTGAGGGCATGGCTCAGGCTCAAACTCACTGACTTGTTGCGGTACTCATCGTGATCGCCGTCGCTGGGGTATGACTCGCGGGTGCGATTGATGCCGGCGGTTTCATCGAGGCTGGCGCCGAGGTTGAAGCGGGTTTTCTCATCGCCACCGGATAATCCAATGCTGCGCTCCCAAGTCTGGTTGTTGCCAAACCCTACGTGCATACGAGGCTGCAGGCCTTGTTCGCCGCCGCGACGGGTGAAAATCTGAATCACCCCGCCAATCGCATCACTGCCGTAAATCACCGAACGGGAGCCGCGCAGCACTTCCACGCGCTCGACCTGTTCGATGTTGATGTGTTGCAGGTTGCTGTCGCCGGAGGTCGAGTTGCCGATGCGTTGACCGTCCACCAGCACCAGGCTTTGCGCCGACTTGGTCCCGCGAATGTAAATCCCCGGCAGGCTGCCACGCCCGCCGGTTTGCCCGACCTGCACACCCGGCACCCGACTCAGCAAGTCCGTGACGCTGCTGGGTTGCAGGCGATCGATGTCTTCACGGGTGAACACGGTGTTGGCGGCGCTGCTGTCGTTGCGTGCTTCGACTTGACGGTTGGCGCTGATCAGCACTTCGGGGAGTTTCAGGGCTTGATCGCGCTCGAAGGTGTCAGCCAGAAGTTGGCCGGCCGGCAGCAGGGTCAGCGTCAGGGCGAGGGGGGAGAGTTTCATCGGTAATCCGTTGGCACTCTAAAGCGAACACAAATTTTGAAAGGTACAGAAATCACTGTGGGAGCGGGCTTGCCCGCGATTGCGGTGGATCAGTCGACTTCAATTTTGACTGACACACCGAAATCGCGGGCAAGCCCGCTCCCACAGGTTTTGCGTTTAGATGTTGAGCAGTGTCAGGCGCTCGCGAACCGAAGCCTCAATCCCGGCCTCATCCAGCCCACACTCGGCCAGCATCTGCGCAGGCTTCGCATGCTCGACGTAACTGTCCGGCAAGCCCAGGTGCAGAATCGATTTGAGGATGTTTTCCCGCGCAAGGAACTCGCTGACCGCGCCACCGGCACCGCCCATGATCGCGTTTTCTTCGATGGTCACCAGCAATTCGTGGCTGCCAGCGATTTCGCGAACCAGTTCCTCGTCCAGTGGCTTGACGAAACGCATGTCGAGCACGGTCGCATCCAGCTTTTCGGCGACTTTCAGCGCCTCGGCAAGTTGCACGCCGAACACCAGCAGGGCGACTTTGCTGCCTTGGCGACGAACCACACCTTTGCCGATTTCGATCGGTTGCAGGTCTTTCTCGATCGTTGCATTCGGGCCGCTACCACGCGGGTAACGCACCGCCGCCGGGCCGTTGAACAAGTGACCGGTGGTGAGCATTTTGCGCAGTTCGTTTTCGTCGCTCGGGGTCATCACCAGCATGCCGGGGATGCAACGCAGGAACGACAGGTCAAAGCTGCCCGCATGCGTAGGGCCGTCTTCGCCCACCAGGCCTGCTCGGTCGATGGCGAACAGCACGTCGAGGTTCTGCACTGCGACGTCATGCACAAGCTGGTCGTAGCCACGTTGCAGGAACGTCGAATAGATCGCCACCACCGGTTTGGCGCCTTCGCAGGCCATGCCGGCGGCGAAGGTGACCGCGTGCTGCTCGGCAATCGCCACGTCGAAATAGCGCAGCGGGAAGCGTTCGCTGAACGCCACCAGGTCGGAGCCTTCTTTCATCGCCGGGGTGATGCCCACCAAGCGTGGATCGGACGCAGCCATGTCGCACAGCCATTCGCCGAACACGCCGGAATACTTCGGCCCGCCGGATTTCTTCGGCGCCGCGGCCGGCGCATCAACGGGTTCGAGTTTGGTGATGGCGTGGTAACCGATCGGGTCGACTTCCGCCGGAGCGAAGCCTTTGCCTTTCTTGGTGACGACGTGCAGGAACTGCGGGCCTTTGAGATCACGCATGTTGCGCAGAGTGGCGATCAGGGTCGGCAGGTCGTGGCCATCGATCGGGCCGATGTAGTTCCAGCCCAGCTCTTCGAACAGCGTGCCGGGAACCAGCATGCCTTTGGCGTATTCTTCGGTGCGACGGGCGATTTCCCAAGCGCCGGGCAGGCGCGACAGGACCTTTTTGCTGCCTTCACGCATGCTCGCGTAAGTGCGGCTGGAAAGGATTTTCGCCAGGTAATTCGACAGCCCGCCGACGTTGCGCGAGATCGACATGTCGTTGTCGTTGAGGATCACCAGCATGTTGGCGTTGACTTCCGGCGCATGGTTCAGCGCTTCGAACGCCATGCCCGCGGTCAGTGCGCCGTCGCCGATCACGGCAATGGCCTTGCGATCACTGTTCTGCAAGCGGGCGGCAATCGCCATGCCCAGTGCTGCGCTGATCGAGGTGCTGGAGTGGCCGACGCCGAAGGTGTCGTACTCGCTCTCGGAACGACGCGGGAAGGCTGCGACGCCGTCTTTCTGGCGCAGTGTGCCCATGCGCTCGCGACGGCCGGTGAGGATTTTGTGCGGATAGGCCTGATGACCCACGTCCCACACCAGCCGGTCGTCCGGGGTGTCGAAGACGTAATGCAACGCGATGGTCAGCTCGATGACGCCCAGACCGGCACCAAAATGCCCGCCGGTCTGTCCGACCGTGTAGAGCAATTCCAGGCGCAACTCATCGGCCAGGGTTTCCAGCTCGGCTTCGCCTAACCGGCGCAGGCCGTCCGGCGTGTTGGCACGGTCGAGCAGGGGCGTGGTCGGGCGCTTGCGGGGAATCTCATGAAACGTCGTGGGCATCAGGCGAATCGTTATAGGTATAAAAGATGCGGCAGTTTACCTGATGCATCGCCCCCTGCCCACGCGTTGCTCTTTTTTGGCGGATACGCTGTCAGCTGCGCCGTTCGACGATATAACGGGCCAGATCGCGCAGTGGCTCAGCGGCCGCGTCAAACGGTCGCAGCGCGTGCAGGGCCAGATCGCGCAGTTCCAGGGCGTAAGCCTTGGCCGCGTCGAGGCCGAGCAGGGCCGGGTAGGTCGGTTTGTCACGAGCGATGTCGGCGCCTTGGCGTTTGCCGAGGGTTTCGGTATCGCTTTCGACGTCGAGAATGTCGTCCTGCACCTGGAAGGCGAGGCCGATGGCCTGCGCATAGGTCTGCAAGGATTTCAGTTCGTCCTTCTCGGCGCGGCCGCTGGCCAGGGCGCCGAGTTTGACGCTGACTTCGATCAGCGCACCGGTTTTGTGCCGGTGCATGGTTTCGAGGGCTTTTTGATCAAGCTTCAGACCGACCGAACCGAGGTCGATGGCTTGACCGCCGACCATGCCGGCCGGGCCTGCCGCCAACGCTAGAGCGCTGACCATTTGCAGGCGGATCTCTGCGTCCGAGTTGCTTAGGCGCGGATCAAGCAGGGCGCTGAACGCCAGGCTCTGCAAACCGTCACCGGCCAGGATCGCGCAGGCCTCATCGAATTTCTTGTGCGTCGTCGGCTGGCCACGACGCAGATCGTCGTCGTCCATCGCCGGCAAATCGTCGTGCACCAGGGAATAAGCGTGAATCAGCTCTACCGCGCAAGCAGCCCCGTTGGCTTGCTCAGCCTTGCCGCCGAGCGCTTCGCACGCCGCGTAGGCCAGCAGCGGGCGCACCCGTTTGCCGCCATTCATCACGCTATAGCGCATAGCTTCGTACAACCGCGCGAGCTCGGGGCTCGGCGCGTTGAACAGGGTTTCCAGCGCCGCGTTGACGCGGGCCTGGCTGGTCGCCGAATACGCTGCAATCATTCTGGCTGATCCGCGTCGAAGGGTTCCTCGGCCAACTCGCCATCACGCTCGAGCAGCACTTGAACCTTCTGCTCGGCCTGGGCCAGGGCCGCCTGGCAATCGCGGGTCAGACCGATGCCCTGCTCGAAAGCCGTCAGCGAGTCTTCCAGCGACAATTCGCCGTTCTCCAGTCGCTCCACCAGCGTTTGCAGGTCAGCGAGGGATTGTTCGAAATCCAGTGCAGCTTTTTTGCGGGCCATGGCGGCTATTTCCGGTTGACGTTAAACCGGCGCGACACTAGCAGACATGGGGGTTATGGGCAAATGAGGGCGGCATTTCCGCCACTGGTTTGAGCCTCTCCACACGCCATGTAGCAGCTGGCGAAGCCTGCGTTCGGCTGCGCAGCAGTCGTAAAACCAGAACCCACGGTCTATCAGGCATACGGCGCAATCAGGATTGACGACTGCTTCGCAGCCGAACGCAGGCTTCGCCAGCTGCTACAAATCGTGGTTTGGTTCAATAAAGTGTTGAGGCATCGGGATAGCTGATCTGGTATCGAGTATTGCGCCCACCGCCTGGCAGACGCTTCAAATAGCCTTTCTCCAGCAGTTCGCTCAGATGACGAGTGGCAGTAGCCTTCGAAACCTTCGCCACTGCCTGATACTGCGCCGCACTGATGCCATTCTCGAATCCGCGTTCCCCGCCATCCAGTAAACGATTCAGTACTTTGGTCTGCTCCGCCGTCAACGCCGACGCCTGATGTGCCTGCCAGAAACGCGCCTTGCCCAGCACTGATTCGATCCGCGTCATGGCCTGTTGCAAGCTGCGCGATAGAGTCTTCAGGAACCATTCCAGCCAATCAGTAATATCCGTCGTCGCTTTCTGGCTGGCTTCCAGTACCCGGTAATAGCCGGAACGATCTTCAAGAATGCTCGCCGACATGGCGTAGAAACGGATGGCTTGCGCCTCACCCTGAGCCAGCGCCAGATCGGTGAGGGTGCGTGTCAGGCGCCCATTGCCATCGTCGAAGGGGTGCAAAGTAACGAACCAGAAGTGCGCAATGCCGGCCCTAAGCAATGGATCGAGTCCGTCCTGGCTCCGGCTGGCTTCAAACCAGGCAAGGAACGTATCGAGTTGTTGCTCAAGGCCTGGGCGGGGCGGTGCTTCGAAATGAACGGTCGGTCTGTCGAGCCGGCCTGAAACCACCTGCATCGGCTCATCGCCGCGTAACGCGCCGACATGCATTGTTCGAGCAGCGAGGGCAGTGTCCTGATCCGGAAACAGCCATTCATGCCATTCCAGCAATCGATCCGACGTCAGCGGTTTCGCAAAGTGCTGAGTGGCATCGAGCATCAACTGCGCCAGTCCTTCGCTGCGCTGACTGACGTGATCGCCATCGATCTGCTCCAGACCCAAGCGCCTCGCCAGCGAAGAGCGGACCGAGCCCACATTCAGATGTTCACCTTCGATAGCCGAAGACGTCACGATGTTCTGCAACAACGCATCCAGTTCGCTCTGCGCGCTGAGTGAACTACCCACGGAACTGGCCATGCCCATCAGTCGACCTTGCGCCTGTACGCACTCGCGCAGCAGCGGTGTCAGGCGCTCGGCTTGCCAATTGAAATTCGGCCAGTCGGGCTGTTGCCAGATCCAGTGAGGTGCCATGAATTCGGTGCTCCGAGGTCAATGAGCCGAATAATAGCCGTATTCGGCTCATTTCGTGAGCCGAATAAACTCGCTATTCGGCTCACGGGCTCAAATGTGCGTGATTCCTACCGCAAATGTAGATGTATCCGATTGTTAAAAAACTGCCGAATGGCTAACCTTCGCGCCTTCTACGACCCAATAGTCACGGGTCTTTCTGACGAACGCAGTATTTGGATCTGTAACGCGCCGAGGATCGGGCGCAGGGTTTCGTTATGCATGGCAGGAGGCGTCACATGCGTTCATTTCTTCTAGTGCTGGCGTTGGTCTGCGCGACCGCTGCCTGGGCCGAACCGACGGCTGAGTTGTCGGAACCGGTCGGCGGCTGGCGCTTCAACGGCCTGCTCGATCGCAGTGAATACCCTCAAGTCGCCTATCCGACACCGCCCATCGACCGGGGCGTGCAGCGTAATCGCACGATGATTCAAGGCCAGCTCAAGGCCATCGGCACGCAACGCGGGCCGCACACGCTGGCCGTCAACGGCAACCCCCTGAATCTGTACACCGACGACCAGGGGCGTTTCGCCCGGCCGTATGCGTTCGGTGCCGGCTCCAACAGCGTCGAAGTGCGCAGTGCCGAAGGCAAATCCCTTAAACGCGTTCAATTCTATGAAGCCAACAACCTGCGCACCCCGGCGCGGATTCGTGTGGTGCTGGGCTGGGACGATCCGAAAGCCGAACTCGATCTGCACATCATTACCCCCGACGGCCAGCATGCATTCTGGGCTCGCCCGGCGATGAGCAACGGCGGCGGGCTGGACCCGGACGGCGTCGATGGCCCTGGCCCGGAAATGTTCACCATGACCGCGCCGATGCATGGCACCTATCTGGTTTACGTGAACTATTGGGGCAACTTCGGCAGCGGTGGCTATAACTTCGATGAGACCAGCAACCAGAACGAGGTGATCACCTCGCAGATCAACCTGGTGCTCAACGAAAACACCGTCGACGAAAAACGCGAGACCTTTATCGTGCCCCTGCGCGCGATCGGTGACCTGCTGCTGGTCAAGACTTTCAACTATTAAACATCCCGCACCACGGATGAATTGGGTTTTGTTAAATGAGCGATAACACTGTTTCCCCGGCCGCCGACGCACCTGCTGCCAAACCTTCCCGGCGCTGGCCGGCGCTGCTGGTCGGGCTGGTCTTGGTGGCCGGCGTAGCGGCCGGGTTGGGGTGGTTCATGCACAAACCCAAGGCGCCACCGGCAGAGTTGGCCAGTGACAAGCTGGGCATGAGTCGCCCGGACGGTCTGCTCGAGACCCACTCCCTGAGCCAATTGCCCAAGGACTTGCTGGCCGTGCCGTTCCTCAAGGAAACCCTGACCGAAGATTTCGTTTTCTATTACGAAGCCCATGCCGATCGCCTCGGTTTGATCGGCAGTCTGCGGCGGATCATTTACGAACATGACCTGAAGTTGCAGGACAGCCTGATCGAGCAGCTTTTCGATCAGCCGGCGGATGTGGCGCTGTGGCGCGGGGCGGACGGTCGGCTCAAGGATTTCCTGTTGGTGATGGATCGCGGTGGGCTGGCCAAGGTGCTGGAGCCGTTGGCGAAGGTCGCGCTGGATGATTCGCAACTGACCCAACTCGGTGACATCAAGGTCGCCGGCGATACGGTGCCGCTGTATCAGCTCACCTACAACAACAGCAAAGCGCTGCTGTTTGCTTCACATGGTGACAAGCTGGTGGTGCTGTCCAATCCTTCGAAACTGTACGACAACAGTAATGGTCCGATCGATGAGCGCGGCATGGTTTCGACTCAATCGCTGGAAGCGCTGCTCGGCGGCCAGAAACTGTTCCCCGAAGCCTTCGGTCTGCCACCGCGAACGCCCGAGGTGAAACAACGCCTCTCGGTCAACGCCAGCGTCCTGGCCATGGGTTACCAGCGTTTCATCCCGAATTTCGCCGGCCTGCGCTTCGACATGGACGACAAGGGTTGGCACAGCTTCCTCGCCATGGAGGAACTGGACAACCAGCCGGATTTCGATTTCAAACCGATCTGGCAAGCCATGCCCATGGGCGCGAGTGCTTGCGTGGCCTTGCCGCTCGCCGCCGAACAACAGAAACCGCTGCTGGTGAAACTCGGCGCCGAAGAAGCCGTGGCCCAGGCGCTGACCGAACACATGGCGGGTGCTGCCGGCCTGTGCTGGTACGCCGATTCGCGGCTGTACACGCCACTGCTGGTGGCCAGCCTGAACGATGATGACAGCGCCAAACTCGACGGCGACCTGGGCAATCTGTTCGGCTCGATGGTGGGTGCCTACGAAGGTAACGTTGAAGAACACGCGTTCCCGGTGGTCGAGAAACAGGAAGGCCAAAGCCATCAGTGGCAGCGCCAGGTCAGCTCCAACTTCGGTCCTTATAAAGCCAAGGATGCCGAGAACCCAGACGCGATCACCGGCAAGGCGTTCATGAAAGTCAGCCTGGCGCGTCACGGTTCGACCCTGCTGTTCTCCCTCGACGACAAGCTCGTGGACAAGGCCCTCGGCACCCTCGACAAGCGCTTCCCGCCAATGGCCGATGTGGTGCCGAAAGACCTGCTGATGCCGGTCTACTTCGGCCCGGATTCCATGGCGCAACTGATGCAACAGGAAACCCTCGACAGCTTGCCGCAGGATATGGAGCCGGTGTTCTACAACGCCGCGCAAACCTACCTGATCCCGAAACTGCGCAAGCTCGGCGGTTATGGCAAATACGCCCTGACCTTGCCCGAAGGCAGCGAGCCTGACGGCCATTGGCAGTGGCTGCCGCTGGAATGGAAGGCCCTGTGACCGCACTCATCCGAGGCCTCGGCCTGCTGGCGATGTTGCTGGGCAGTCGCGCATTTGCCGGTGAAGCCGCACCGCTGGATCCGCAGCAATCCCAGGTGTTCCGCGCCTGGTTTGTGCGCATTGCCCAGGAACAGCTGACCCAAGGCCCGAGCCCGCGCTGGTATCAGCAGGACTGCGCCGGGCTGGTGCGTTTCGCCGCCAACGAAGCGCTGAAGGCACATGACGATAAATGGCTGCGCAGCAATGGCCTGTCTAACCGCTACCTGCCGCCCGAGTTGCAATTGAGCGAAGCCCAACGTGGCCTCGCCCAGCAATGGCAGCAGGGCGGCGGCAAGGTCGGGCCTTATGTCAACGCGATCAAACTGATTCAGTTCAACAGCCATCTGGTCGGTCGGGATCTGGCGCAAGCCCGGCCTGGCGACCTGATGTTTTTCGATCAGGGCGACGACCAGCACCTGATGATCTGGATGGGCCGCTACATCGCCTATCACACCGGCACCACCACCCCCACTGACAACGGCATGCGTTCCGCGAGCCTGCAGCAACTCATGACATGGAAGGACACCCGATGGATACCCGACGCAGCCAACCCCAACTTCATCGGCGTCTATCGACTGAACTTTCTCTCCCAATGATCGGTGCCCGCATGTTGCGTTTTCTGCCTTTGCTGTTGGTTCTGGTGCTGCCGTTTTCAGCGGTCAACGCCGAAGACACCGTCGAGTCGAGCGGCTACACGCCGGTGGCCGGTGAAAGCTTTTTCCTGCTGGCCGACAGCAGTTTCGCCAGCGACGAACAGGCGATGGTGCGCCTCGAAGCGCCGGGCCGCGACTATCGCCGGTTCCGCATGGAGCCTTACGGCGGCGCCGACATTCGGGTGTATCGCATCGACAAGCCGCTGGATTTCCTCAAGCGCCAGAAGAACCTGCACCGGGTGGTCAGTGACGGTCAATTCAAGGGCGAAGGCCTGTCGAATACCCTCGCGTACCTGTGGGACAACTGGTACCGCAAATCCCGTCGGGTGATGCAGCGGGCGTTTTCCTACGAGTCGCGAAAACAAGTCACCGAGGAAGTGCCGGAACTGAAGATGGGCAGCGCGATTGCCGCGCCAACGCCTTACGACGCACAGTCGCAATTCGCCCTGATTCCGGGTTTGCCGGTGGTCAGTCAGTTCCGTTATCCGCTGTGGCAAGCCAAGCCGATCCAGCCGCCTACCGGTGTGAATCTGGCCGGCTCTTCCAGCGAATTCGTCAGCGTCGCACCGGGCAACGTGTACATCCCGTTGGGCAACTTGAAACCCGGCCTGTACCTGGTGGAAGCGCTGATCGGCAAGTACCGCGCGACCACCATGGTCTTCGTCTCCAACACCGTGGCCGTGAGCAAGATTGCCGGTGATGAGCTGGTGGTCTGGGCCGCGCGCAAGCACGAAGGCAGTTCGGTGCCAAAAGTGAATGTGCTGTGGACCGATGGCCTCGGCGTGATGAGCAGCGGCGCCACCGATGCCGATGGTTTGCTGCGCCTGAAACACGTCAGCCCCGAGCGTTCGTTCGTGATCGGCGAGGACGAAGAGGGCGGGGTGTTTGTCTCCGAGAACTTCTATTACGACAGCGAAATCTACGACACCAAACTCTATGCCTTCACCGACCGACCGCTGTATCGGCCGGGGGATTGGGTGTCGCTGAAAATCGTCGGCCGCGAGTTCAAGAATGCGCGCGATTCGGTGTTGCCAACCGCTGCCGACGTCAACGTGACCGTGCTCGACGCCACCGGCACTGCGCTGCAATCGTTGGCGCTGAAACTCGATTCCAAGGCGGGCACTCAAGGCCGTTTCCAGTTGCCGGACAACGCCGTGGCCGGCGGTTATGAACTGCGTTTCAGCTACAAGGATCAGGCCTACAGCAGCGCCTTCCGGGTTGCCGAATACATCAAGCCGCACTTCGAAATCTCGCTGAACCTGGCCAAGCAGGATTACCGCACCGGCGAACCGGTCAAGGGCAATCTGGTGCTGCTGTACCCGGACGGCAAGCCGGTGGTGAACGCCAAATTGAGCCTGAGCCTGCGTGCCCAGCAACTGTCGATGGTCGACAACGAGCTGCAATACCTCGGGCAATTCCCGGTGGAGCTGACCAGCACCGAACTGACTACCGACGCCAAGGGCAACGCGACCCTCGACCTACCGGCCGCTGAAAAACCGAGCCGCTATATGCTCACCGTGTTCGCCAGCGATGGCGCGGCGTATCGGGTCAAGACCACCAAGGAAATCCTCATCGACCGTGGCGCCGCGAGTTTCCGCCTGAGCGCCCCGCAGCGGTTCAGCGCAGTAGGCGACAAGGTTGCGTTCAGCTACGCCAACGAAGGCGGAAGCGAGGAGAGCAAATCGGTCACGCCGGGCAGCTACAGCTGGGTGCGTCTGGAAGACCAGAGCACCGGCGACGGCAAGCTTGCCGCAACCGAAAAAGGTTTCACGTTGGCCTTCGAGCGTCCGGGCACCTACAACCTGACGTTGAAGGATGACCATGGTCGAGTCGTCGGTGCGACTGGTCATTCGGTCACTGGGGAGGGCGTCAAAGCGGTGCCGGGTACTGTGGAAATCGTCCTCGACAAACCCGAGTACAAGGCAGGCGATGAAACCCTGGCGCTGATCACTTTCCCTGAGCCAGTGAGCGATGCATTGCTGTCGCTGGAACGCGACAAAGTTGAGGCAACGGCGCTGCTGTCCAAGGGCGGCGACTGGCTGAAAATGGAAAAACTCAGCGATACGCAGTACCGCGCGCGCATTCCGGTAAAGGACGACTTCGCGCCGAACCTGACGTTCTCGGTGCTGTACACCAAGGGCGGCCAGTACAGCTTCCAGAACGCCGGCATCAAGGTGATCGCGCCGCAAATCGACGTCGCCATTGCCACCGATAAAGAGTCGTACCAGCCGGGCGATACCGTGTCGGTTGACCTGACCACCCAGTTCGCCGGCAAGCCGATTCCGGCGCACCTGACGGTCAGCGTGGTCGACGAAATGGTCTACGCGCTGCAACCGGAAGTCGCGCCAACCATCGACCAGTTCTTCTACCACCCGCGCCGCAACAACGTACGCACCAGCGCCAGTCTGTCGTTCATCAGCTACGACGTTGCGTTGCCGGGCAGCCCTGGCGCACCGGGCAAAGCCAACCGCAGCGAACGGGGCGTGAAAGTGCTGGAGCGGCCACGTCGTGAAGACGTCGACACCGCCGCGTGGCAGCCGGAATTGATCACCGACGTCAACGGCAAAACCCGCTTCACGTTCAAGATGCCGGACTCGCTGACCCGCTGGCGCATCACTGCGCGGGCCATCGCCGATGACGGTCAGGTCGGGCAGAAGAAGCAATTCGTGCGCTCGGAAAAACCGCTGTACCTGAAGTGGAGCGGCCCGACCAAATTCCGCAATGGCGACAAACCGGACCTCGGTGTGTTCGCCTTCAGTCAGGCCGAGAAACCGGTCAAGGCTGAGCTGGTGATTCACTACGGCGGCGCCGAACAGCGCGTGCCGGTGACGCTGAACAACGGCATCAACTACATCGCGCTACCGGCCTTCGCACTGGCCTCTGGCGAGTGGGCCGCCGAGCTGGTGCAGGACGGCAAAACCGCCGACGCATTGGCCGTGCACCTGACCGCTACCGGCGAAGGCTGGCAGGTCACGCAAAGCCAAAGCCTGGACGTGGCCAGCGGTGACACGCCGCTGACCTTGCCGGCGGACGCCAGCGATATTCGCCTGCGTCTGGATGACAGTCCGCAAGCGCTGTTCCGTTCGGCGCTCGATGATTTGCTCAGCTATCCGTATGGCGGCGTTGAACAAACCGCTAGCCGATTGCTGCCGCTGAGCATCGCGTATCCGGCCTTGTCGTCTAACCCGCAAATTCGCGATCGCTTGCGCCTGATCATGCAAAACAGCCGTCTGCGCCTGGTGCAAATGGCCGGGCCTTCCGCGAGTTTCACCTGGTGGGGCATGGACGGCGAGCCGGATGCGTTCCTCACTGCGTATGCCTATTACGCCGACTGGCACGCCAGCAAAGCGCTGGAGCTGAGCCTGCCGCCGGAGCATTGGCAGCGGGTGCTGGAGGTCTATTCGAAGCAGGCGAAAAACACACCGTTGTTGCAGCGGGCGTTGATTCTGTCGTTCGCCAAGCAGATGCAATTGCCGGTCAACACGTTGCTCAGTGGGTTGATGGAAGATCTGGCGAAAGCAGGCGAGGGGAATGCGGCGAACCTGATGGAGGATGGCGAGGACAGCCTTGTCATGAGCGATCCGGATTCGGCGCTCGGCTTGGCGGCTGCTCGTGTGCTGACGGCCTCTTTGGCTAAGCCGTCGAAGGTGGCTTTGCCCGACGCATTCAATCGTCAACTGCCCGACGCGCAACAGCGTCTGGCCGTCAGTTCTCAGCCATTTGCCGAAGCCTTGAACCTGTCGCTGCAACCCTTCGATCAGGCTCACGCGGCAGCGTTGTTGCAACGTTTGCTGCCGCAGCAATCGACCCTGGAACGCGCGTTGGCGCTGACCTGGTTGCAACGCAGCATCGAGCAGGCGTCGCCGACGATTGCACTGGCACCGGGTGAAGGCTGGAAGAAAGAACACGGTGATACCGGTGAGGTGTACTGGACGTGGCAGGGTGCCTCGCCCGTGCCGACACTGTTGTCGCTGACCGGGACGCAAGAACGTCCGCTGCGCGCCGCGTTGAGCTTCCAGACGAAGCAACCACCGGTTGATCCGATGGCTGTGACCATCACTCGTCGCCTGTCGCGCTTGGTGCCGGGTGACGAAGCGTTCACCTTCAAGCTCGAAGCGGTCGGCACCAAGCCGTTGTCCAGCGACAGCCTGTACTTGGACGAAGTGATCATCACCAGCAAAGCCGCGAAACCGCTGCGCTACGGGATGATCGAAGTGCCGCTGCCGCCGGGTGCTGATGTCGAGCGCACCACGTGGGGCATCAAGTTGATGGGTAAGGCTGGCACCGAACCGACGGCGCTGGAGAAGGCCCGTTTCGAACCGGGTCAGATGGCGTACGCGATTCCGGTGGATGCCCTGAGCGGCGAACTGCGCCTGCGCCACTTGGTGCGCTTCTCGCAGAAAGGCCAGTTCAACCTGCCGCCGGTGCGTTTCACTCAGGTCTACGCGCCACAACATCAGGCCCAGGAACAAAAACCGGCCCTCGGTCAGGTCACGGTCAACTGACATGACCCGACCGCTGGTCTGGTGGCTGCTGTGTTTGATTCCTGCGCTGGCGACAGCGCAGGAGGAACCGCTGCGGCTGGGCTTCAAGGGTGAGTTGATTTCGTTGAGCCCGACTCAGGTGATTTTCCGCGAGCCGATGCCTGTCGATTTGCAGGCGCCATTGGGCAGTTTGTGGAAGTTGTTCGTTTACGGCTGGCTGGTGGATACCGGCGCCCGTGAACCGGCGTATGAGTGCCGCGGGCAGTCGAAAGAGGAAGTTTATTGCTGCACGGCTGGCGGCAAGATTGAGCGCGATCAAGCGTTGGTGAAGTCGTGCGGTTTGTACTTTGAGCCTGCGCGATTGGGTATTTCTGATGCTGGCTGGCGGGAGTATTGGCAGGCACGGCAGGCGCCGGAATGGTTGCTGAACTTGCCTTCGTTGCAGCCTTCTACGCGTGTGTCGGTGGCGGAATTGCTGAAAGTGCTGGCGGTGATGCCGGCGCAGGATCAGGCTCGGAGGGTGTTGCTGGACGTGGTACTCAATGCGGCTGACGGCAATGTCGTCGGCGAGCTCGGTGGCCGATTACGGGTGAAAACCTGGAGCTGGTTGGGCGATCAGGATCCATCGTCGCGCCAGGGCGGGTTTGCCGGCTGGATGACGGATGGCACGCCGATCTGGGCGGGTGGGCGCGGGACCAGCCAGATGGTGCTTCGTCATTATGGCGCTGCGTTGGCTTCGGTATTGCCGGTGGATTGGCCCTCAGATGCAGGTCGATGCGTCGAGGTCGGTCTGTTTTCGCGTTATCCGATCGGGCGTGTTCTGGCGGGGGATCAGGTTGTTTCTTCCGGGCCTCTGCAGGGCGATTATCGCGTTGAATTCGCCAATGGCAATCAGCTGGATATCCACAGTGAGGGTGAGCTGTTTCTGTTGAAGGACAAGCTCGTCGCCCGGCTGGACCGTGAAGAATACGTCGCCCGCGTCCTCCAGCGCGAAGCCAAACCCGAACCTGCTGAAGCCGCTAAAGCACTGGCCATTGCGATAAGAACCTACCTGCTGCAAAACGCCACCCGCAACGGCGATTGCCTGAGCATCGACGACAGCAGCAGCCGACAACGCGTCGCCCCACGCCCGGCCACCCCCGAATCACGCCACATCGCCGCCTGGACCAGCGACCTGGTCCTCGCCGGCAGCACCGTCACCTATCACTCCGACCAACCCGGCCCGGACAAACTTTCCTGGCAGCACGCCGTCGAACAAGCCAACGCCGGCCAACGCTACGACGCCATCCTGCTGCACGCCTACCCGCGCGCCAGCCTCAGTCGCTGGGACAACCCCGTCGCCTCCTGCGAAGCACTGCCCGCCGCGCAAGATTGGCTACAACAGCAACGCCGCGTCTGGCGTCCGCGTTTGGAAAGCGAGGTCGGCTACAACGACGTCAGCACCTTCGCCGTCTGCCGCCTGGCCTTCGGCCGCCCCTATGTCGACCGCGAACGCCAGCGCATCTACGTGCGCGGCGTGCTGTCGCTGCAGGACCGCCTCGACCTGACCCACGAATACCTGCACCTGGCCTTCGAAGCACACCCCAACGGCCAGGATGAAACCTACATTGAAGGGCTCGCCCGCCACCTCTTGCTGGAATAGGCCATGAAACTCCGTTATCCACAGGTCTTCCTGTTCCTTTGTTCATTTTGTGTATTGCCGACGGTGTTTGCGGCTGAGAGCGGCGTGAAAGTTGATACGCCCGTTGGCGGCTGGCGCACCGGCGCGTCCGAAGGTGAAGGTGAAAGCTTTCGTCAGACCGTCAACTACCCGGCCTCATCGGTGAATACGCCGGTGGGCCAGGCCAATACGGCGCGTATCACGGGGCAGATCAAAGCCGCGCCCAAGTCAGGTGAGCCGGGACGGTTGATCGTCAACGGCGTCAGCATGCCGCTGAAGATTGATCCGGCTGGGCGCTTTGATCGACCGTTCTCGTTTCCCAATGGCAGCAACAGCGTTGAAGTTCGTAGCCCGGATGGGCAGCAGCGGCATCGGACGCAATTTCTCAATGCCAGTGGCGGCGCTACGCCGGCCAAGTTGCGGGTGTTGCTGGCTTGGGATAGCGATGGGACGGATCTGGATCTGCACCTCATCACCCCCGATGGCGCGCACATCTGGTACGGCGATCGTGTTGCGCCCAATGGTGCGGCGCTGGATGTTGATGTGACGACGGGGTATGGGCCGGAGATCTTCGCCATGCCAGTGCCGATCAAGGGGCAGTATCTGGTGTACGTGAATTACTTCGGGGGTGGGTATCGGAGTGATGAGGAAGGGCAGGAGGAGGCGGTTCAGCCGCTGACCACGGCGCAGGTGACGGTGATTACGGAAGAGGGGACGCCGAATGAGAAGATGGAGACGTTCCTGGTGCCAATGCGGGCGGTGGGGGAATTGACGTTGGTTAAGGGGTTTAGTTATCCGTGAGGCTCAGAGACAGCGACCGCAGCATTTGCACGCGGTTGCGCTTCTGAGCCTTCGTACCATACAGCTCCGGATCCGGCCCAACAGGCCAGACCTGCAATTTTTCCAGCAGCGCTAACTGGTGATACCAAGGCAACTGTGCAAGCACCTCCTGCACAATTTTTACGTCTGGCGCTTCGGGAAGGGCACGCATGTATTTGAGGTTGCGTGGAAGAAAACCTTTGATGTCGGAAAAAGCGCAAATCCTGAGCCAAGTAGTCGAGCACTTTGGCTCCTCGGCCCTGTTGTGCATGCCCAAAACGCTAGCCACGGCCACGGCCACGGCCACGGCCACAGCCGCGACGTAAGGTCAAGCTCAGTTGCAGAAGCTGGAACGCAGCCTCGCCCAACATTTGTCGCAGCAGTTCTGCGACTAAATCAAATTAGTCAGCAGGCTGCTGACCGATTCTGTCCTGCGCATCTTGGTAAGCGACTTCACGCTCGCGCTTCCCGATGGCAACCACAAACACCACTACTTCCTGATCGAGGACCTGGTAGATCAGCCGATAGCCGGCGCTTCGTAATTTGAGTTTGTAGCAGTCAGGTAGTTGGCGAAGCCGATTGGCTTCAATACGAGGATTTTCGAGTATTTCCGCAAGCTTCTTCTTGAACTGTTGGCGTAACGTGTCGCCCAGTTTGTTCCACTCTTTCAAAGCGCGACGATCAAATTCGAGGCTATAGGTCATCCAGGCTTACCTTGACTCGCTGAGGGGCGGCAAGACGTTCGGTGACCACTGCGATGAGCGCTTCATCCTCTTCGCTGAGTAGTGCAGCTTTGAAAGGTAATTTGCCGCGTTCGGCGACGTATTGAAGGGTTTGGCGCAGGAGCTCGGAAGGCGTTACCCCAAGCTTTTCCAGCTCAGCAAATGAACGCTGTTTCAGATCATCGTCGATGCGGATGTTGATGGAAGCCATGATGGAAGACCTGTAATGACGTTTGTCGTTACGGTACCAATTGCGGTGCTAGCCAGACAACCCCTCATTCAGACTATTCGATGACAGGCATGCTTTGATTCAGGCATTAAAAAGCCGGCTTGTGGCCGGCTTCTCGGGGACTGGCTTGGTTCATTTTTGGTAAACCGCGCCAGCCTTCAAAACGTACACCCGGATCTTGCGTCCGGCTGTGGGACTCGGCGAGAAAATCATCTGCCTTGTCGGTGCGATCAGCGCCGCGGGGCGGGGTAATGCGCAAATGTGGGGCGCAGCATACTGATTTTTTTGGGGGATTCCCAGTGCGGTGTGCGTCTTAGAGCTATCGGGGTTCGGGATCAAGTGATCCGCCCGGATTTTTAGGGTGAGTGTTCCGCCCTCATCGCGAGCAGGCTCGCTCCCACATGGATTGCGCAGTACCTGTGGGAGTGAGCCTGCTCGCGATGAGTACGGCGCGGTGTTACAGAAACGGCACCGCCGGCCTCCGTTTATTCAGCGTCGACCACCAGAACACCCACCCCAACACCCTGATGTTCTGCTTATCAATCTGCTCGGCATTGAAGATCTCATCCGGGTGCTCAGCCTGGTTGTAGCTGCGCAATCGAAGGGCATTGCCCGGCATCCGGTGCAGGTATTTGATTCGCAGCATTCCGTCGTGCTCGATGGCGTAGATTTCCCCATCAATCACCTTGGTCAGTCCACGGTCGATGGCGAGTGTGGAGCCGTCTTCAATCCTGGCTCCCATGCCGTTGCCGAGCATGTGAACGCAGAACACATCCGCATGGTTGATTTCCAGGGAGTCGAGGTGGCTTTTGGGTAGGCGGATGAATTGGCCGGGGTCTTCGATGACGTGGGTTTTACAGGACCCCGGGGCGATGGGCATTTCTTTGTAGACGGGCAACTCGACATCGGTGGGTTCGATTACCGTGTAGATCCCGCGGATGGCCTGGGCGTCGAAGGTGTTGCCTGACTCGTCGAGCAGGCGCAAGTGTTTTGAGCTTTGTGGGCCTTCGCCGGTCTTGAGCCAGTCGCTGTTTACCGACAGTAGTCTGGAGACTTCTTCCATGCGGTAGGCGGGCACACCGCGGGTGTACCAGTTATGGATGTTTTGCGGCTCCGTGTCGAAGAAAGCGGCAAATCCTGTCGTCGTTATTTTCGCTTCTTCGAGGAGCGTCTTAAACCGTGGGCCGCTAGTGTTCTTTTTCATAAACACGAGTCTACGGGCGCAGGGCGGGGCTTTGAATAAACGAACCGTTCAAATTTCGAGGGAAATTTACGACCGGATGTAAGACGTATTTGGAACAAATTAAACAAGAAAAAACGTTGTGTTCGATAAATAAACGCCCTGTTTAAAAGACGCTTAATGGACGCCCACAAAAAAACCCCGGATCAACCGGGGTTTTCTTCAAGTCGTCACAGGCGCGAGGCCAATGGCGTCTCAGCCTTTATAGGCAGCAACTGACTTCATGATCTCGGTGCGAGCGGCTTCTGCGTCGCCCCAACCTTCGATCTTCACCCATTTGCCTTTTTCGAGGTCTTTGTAGTTCTCGAAGAAGTGCTTGATCTGCTCCAGCAGCAGCGGAGGCAGATCGGTATATTCCTTCACGTCGACGTACAGCTGGGACAGCTTGTCGTGTGGGACTGCGATGACTTTGGCATCGCCGCCGCCGTCGTCGGTCATGTGCAGGATACCCACTGGACGAGCGCGGATGACCGAGCCTGGTGCAACCGGGTAAGGGGTCACGACCAGCACGTCGAGGGGATCACCGTCGTCAGCCAGGGTGTTCGGGATGAAACCGTAGTTGGCCGGGTAGAACATCGGGGTGGCCATGAAACGGTCAACGAACAGGCAATCGCTGTCTTTGTCGATTTCGTATTTGATCGGCGCGTGGTTGGCCGGAATCTCGATCGCGACGTAGATGTCGTTCGGCAGGTCTTTGCCAGCCGGAATCTTGCTGTAGCTCATTGGGCGGTGCCCCCGTTAGTTGACCAAAAACACTTGGCCGGATTGACCAAAAAGTGGCGGCGATTATAGGCATATTCCTGCGCCGACGCCACGTACCAGAGGTCGTAGAGACCTTAGTCGTGTGCCTGATAGACCGGGTCTTCGGCCAGAAGTTGCCGCAGTCGGGCCAGCGGGTCCTGGCGGTAAAACAGCTTCAGCTGCTCATAGACCTGAGGATACACCTCGTGCAGCAAATCCGGGGCGCTGAAGAAGTATTCGCTGGTGACCGCGAAGAACTCGGCGGGGTTTTCCGCCGCGTACGGGTCGATGGCTGTTTCGGCGTCCGGATTGCGGTCAAGGTGCCGGTTAAGGTCATCGTAGGCGTGCTGCATGACCTTGGCCCAGTCGCTGACCCGCATATCGGGGTGCAGCGGTGGCAGGCCGTTGGCGTCACCGTTGAGCATGTCGAGTTTGTGCGCGAGTTCGTGGATCACCAGGTTGTAGCCTTCCCAGCCGCCGCTGGCCATCACGCCGGGCCAGGCGAGGATGATCGGGCCTTGCTGCCAGGCTTCGCCGCTGTGTTCGCCGTCCCACTCGTGCTCGACGCCGCTGGCATCGCGATGACGTTGGGGGCTGAGGAAGTCGTCGGGGTAGAGGACGATCTCGTGGAATCCCTGGTACCAATTCAGATCGCCCAGGTGCAGCAGTGGCAATTGCGCTTGAGCGGCGAGCAGCAGACGTTGCTCCTGGTGGAGTTCGACGCCGGGCAGGGCGGTCAGGTGTTTATCTTCCAGGAACAGCACGCTGGCTTCGCGCAGCCATTGATCTTCGGCGGCGCTGAGGCCATCGAGAAAACTCAAGTGCTGGCGCACCCGTTGCCACCGGTCGTCGGCAATCGGGTGTCTGGCCAGGATGCGCCGGCGACGCCAGGCGCTCAGGGACCACATCGCGAGTCAGCGCGATTGGGCTTTAGAAGCTCTGTTGCCGAAGCGGCTGCGGACCACACCGATGATCATCGGCACCAGCGACAGCAGGATGATGCCCACCACCAGCAGCGAAAGATTGGTCTTGATGAACGGTACGTTGCCGAAGAAGTAACCGAGAGTCACCAAGCCGCCGACCCACAAAATGGTGCCGAGGACGCTGAAGGCAAAGAAACGCAGGTAAGGCATTTTGGCGACGCCGGCGACGAACGGTGCAAACGTGCGGATGATCGGCAGGAAACGCGCCAGGGTCACGGTTTTGCCACCGTGCTTGTCGTAGAAATCGTGGGTCTGTTGCAGGTAATCGCGACGGAAGATTTTCGAGTTCGGGTTGCTGAACAAGCGTTCGCCCGCTGTGCGGCCGATCACGTAGTTGGTGCTGTCGCCGAGGATCGCCGCCAGCATCAGCAGGCCGCCCAGCAACACCGGGTCCATGCCGCCGCCGGCCGCTACGGCGCCCGCGATGAACAGCAGAGAGTCGCCCGGCAGGAATGGCATGACCACCAGACCGGTTTCGCAGAAGATCACCAGAAACAGGATGGCGTAGATCCATGGCCCGTAGTTGTTCACCAGCAAGTCGAGGTAAACATCGAGATGCAGGATAAGGTCGATCGGGTTGAAATCCATGGAGAGCACCTGTGGTGACGGCCAGACTCAGCAGGCCTGTGCGACTTCGCGAAAGCCTACAGATGAGTGTAGTTTTTCTTACAAGCCGAAAAGGCCGGCATTATACGGGCTGACTTGTGAAACGCGCGTCGAGATTGTAGCGGGGGATGTCTATGGCGCGATCGGAAGTCTAGTGACAATAAATAACCCTTCTGTGATGAGGGCGCACGATCCCTCATCACAGAAGCCGGCAAGCATCAGAGCTCGTCGCTGATCGGTAACACGTAGTTCTTGAACTCGGTATCTTCCTTGAACCCGATGGACTCATAGGTCTTCTGCGCGATTTCGTTGTCGCTGCTGGTGGATACGCGCATGCGCACGGCATTGGTTTCCTTGGCCATTTTTTTCGCGGTGCGCATCAGGTTGTCTGCGACTAACTGACGGCGGGCATCTTCGGCGACGTAGATGTCGTTGAGAATCCACACGCGTTTGAGCGAAAGGGACGAAAAGCTCGGGTACAACTGACAGAAACCCATCAGTTTGTCGTCGGAGTCGGCCAGCGCCAGGTAAATCACCGATTCCTTGCGCCGCAAGCGTTTTTCGAGGAACGCCCGGGAGGAGTCCGGATAGGCCAGTGAGCCATAAAACTCGCGATATTTGACGAACAACGGGGTCAGCAGGTCCAGATGTTCGAGGGTCGCTTGGATAATCCGCATGGATAGGTCTCGTCTTCAAGTGGCTGTCTTCACGTGCTCTGACGGCGAACGGTTCTTCACTCGGGCAGCCGTGCATCGATCCTGCCTGAAATCGGAACAGAAACGCAATGCGGAAACGGTTCAGGTATTCAGCGGGCTCAGTAGGAAATTACCTTTCATGTCTGCACCTGCGTCCGACTCCAGCGTCTGAACCTGGGCTTCGTCCTTCAAATTGACCCCCGACAACTGCCGCCGACAAGCCTCGCGCATCAGGTACAACAAGCGGTGTGCCGCCATTCCGTAGCTCAGGCCCTCAAGCCGGACATTGGAGATGCAGTTGCGGTAGGCATCGGTCAGTCCGACCTTTGGATTGTAAGTGAAATATAAACCCAGACTGTCCGGGGAACTGAGGCCAGGGCGTTCACCGATCAGGATCACCACCATTTTCGCGCCGAGCAGCTCGCCAATCTCGTCGGCCACGGCGACCCGGCCTTGCTCCACCAGCATCACCGGCGACACGGACCAGCCTTCAGCCTCGATCTGCTCTTGCATCCGCGCCAGAAAAGGCAAGGTATGACGATGAACGGCCAGCGCCGACAAGCCATCGGCGACCACGATCACCAAGTCCACCCCGCCAGGTTTGGCCTGCGCGTATTCGCGCAGGGTCTGGGCCGAGTCATCGCTCAACTTGCGCCCCAGATCGGGGCGCTGCAAGTAACTGTCCCGGTTCGGGGCTGCACTGTGCAGCAGCAAACTCTCGCGCCCGGCTTCGGCCAATTGGGAACTGAGCCCGGCATGGTCGAACGGCAAGTGCACCGCGTCCCGGGCTTGTGCGTGAGCGTACTGGAAATCCAGTTGCGCACTGGTCGGCATGCTGGTGCCGGCGCGACCCAGGGCAATTCTCGCCGGGGTCAGGCGACGCAGTTCCAGCAACGGATTCTCTGGATCAACGGGTGGTTTATCCATTTCAACACTCATCCCAGTTGCGCCATCGCTTGGCGGAAGGCGGGCGGCAGGCTGTCGCCGAAGTGAATCTTGCCGTCTGCCTGGGTCAGGATGCCCATTTTCGCCAGCCAGTGTTCGAACTCCGGCGCCGGTTTCAGGCCCAGCGTCTGACGGGCGTAAAGGGCGTCATGGAACGAGGTGGTCTGGTAGTTGAGCATGATGTCATCGGAACCCGGGATGCCCATGATGAAGTTGATCCCGGCGACGCCCAGCAGGGTCAGCAGGGTGTCCATGTCGTCCTGATCGGCTTCGGCGTGGTTGGTGTAGCAGATGTCGCAGCCCATCGGCACGCCCAGCAGCTTGCCGCAGAAGTGGTCTTCGAGGCCGGCGCGAATAATCTGTTTGCCGTTGTAGAGGTATTCCGGGCCGATAAATCCTACAACGGTGTTGACCAGGAACGGTTTGAAATGGCGCGCCACGGCGTAGGCGCGGGTTTCGCAGGTCTGTTGATCGATGCCGTGGTGGGCGTTGGCTGACAGGGCACTGCCCTGGCCGGTCTCGAAATACATCAGATTCTGGCCCAGCGTGCCGCGATTCAGGCTCAGGCCAGCGTCATAACCTTCCTGCAGGACATTCAGGTTGATGCCGAAACTGGCGTTGGCCGCTTCGGTCCCGGCGATCGACTGGAAGACCAGGTCCAGCGGAACACCGCGATTGATCGCTTCGATGGACGTGGTGACGTGGGTTAAAACGCAAGCCTGTGTAGGAATCTCGTAGCGCTGGATGATCGCGTCGAGCATTTCCAGCATGGCGCAGATCGAGGCGATGCTGTCGGTGGCCGGGTTGATCCCGATCATCGCGTCACCATTGCCGTACAGCAAGCCGTCGAGAATGCTCGCCGCAATGCCGGCCGGTTCGTCGGTGGGGTGGTTGGGTTGCAGGCGTGTGGATAACCGCCCGCGCAAACCCATCGTGCCGCGGAATTTCGTGACCACGCGGATTTTTTGCGCCACCAGCACCAGATCCTGCACGCGCATGATCTTCGACACGGCGGCGACCATCTCAGGGGTCAGGCCGGGAGCCAGGGCGCGCAAGCTCCGTTCGTCGGCGGCATCGCTCAGCATCCAGTCACGAAAACCGCCGACAGTGAGGTGGCTTACCGTCGAGAAGGCTTGTTTGTCGTGAGTGTCGATGATCAGTCGGGTGACTTCATCGGCCTCGTAAGGAATCAGTACTTCTTGTAGGAAGTGCGTCAGCGGAATGTCAGCCAGGGCCATTTGCGCAGCCACCCGTTCGCCATCATTGAGGGCAGCGACGCCGGCCAGAAAGTCCCCGGAGCGCGCCGGACTGGCCTTGGCCATGACGTCCTTGAGGCTCGCAAAGTGGTAGGTCTGGGCGCCGACCGTGTGAGCAAAACTTGCCATACAGATTCTCCGTGACGGCGCAGACAGGGTCTGCGCCGTGATTTCTGGCCTTTAGTGCAGGGCTTTTTCAGCGTTCTGAATGGCCGCGAATTCTTCCTCGGGCGTGCCTGCTACCAAGTGATGCCGACTGTAGAAAGCAAAGTAAGCAATTAACACTCCATAGATGATCGCAGCGCCAATCACCACCCGTGGGTCTACCAGAAAACCCGCTACCACGGCGATACAAGCCAGCACCAATGCTATACCGGAGGTGAAGATACCGCCTGGCGTGCGATATGGCCGATCCATTTTGGGGCGTCGAATGCGCAGTGTGATGTGCGCCGCCATCATCAGGACGTAAGAAATAGTCGCGCCAAACACCGCTACCAGAATCAGCAAGTCGCCCTGACCGGTCAGCGACAAGCCGAATCCGATGATGCCGGGAATAATCAGGGCCAGTACGGGGGCCTTGCTCTTGTTGGTTTCTGACAGTTTGCGCGGCAGGTAGCCGGCGCGGGACAACGCGAAGATCTGCCGCGAGTAGGCGTAGATGATCGAGAAGAAACTGGCAATCAACCCGGCCAAGCCAACCAAGTTGACGAAGTGGCCCATCCAGGTCGAGCCGCCATAGGCCTTGCTCAATGCTTCGACCAACGGGTTACCCGAGGTCAGCAGTGCATTGGCGCCCGCACCGCCCGGGCCGATGACCAGAATCAGCAGGGCAAAGCTCACCAGCACCAGCATGGCGCCGATCAATCCGCGGGGCAGGTCGCGTTTCGGGTTTTTGGTTTCTTCTGCTGCCAACGGCACGCCTTCGACAGCGAGGAAGAACCAGATCGCGTAAGGAATTGCCGCCCACACGCCGACGTAGCCGAAGGGCAGGAAGCTGCTGGCGCCCTTGGCGTCAGTCACCGGGATGTCGAGCAGATTGGCGACGTTGAAGTGCGGCACCATCGCCACCAGAAACACGCCCAGTGCCAGGGCGGCGACGGCGGTGATACCGAACATCAGTTTCAGGGCTTCGCCGACCCCGAAAATGTGAATGGCGATAAAGATGATGTAGAACGCCAGGTAAATCATCCAGCCACCGATACCGAACAGTGACTCGCAATAGGCGCCGATAAACACCGCGATCGCCGCCGGGGCGATGGCGTATTCGATCAGGATCGCGGTTCCAGTCAGAAACCCGCCCCACGGCCCGAATGCGCTACGGGCAAAGCCGTAGCCACCACCAGCGGTAGGGATCATTGACGACAGTTCCGCCAAGGAAAAGCACATGCACAGGTACATGGTCGCCATCAGCAACGTGGCGAGAAACATGCCGCCCCAGCCACCTTGGGCCAGACCGAAGTTCCAACCCGCATAATCGCCTGAGATGACGTAGGCCACGCCCAGACCCACTAGCAGGACCCAGCCTGCTGCACCTTTTTTCAGTTCCCGTTGCTGGAAGTAGTCGGAGCCGACTTTTTCAAAGTCGACCGAGGAGGTAGCCGGCTGCACGCTGGCTTGATCGCTAGGCATAGGGTTCACCTGTTCTTATTGTTTTTGACCGACGTGATTGCCGGGTTGGCGCGAAGGCCCGATGTGCAAGCAAGCTCACTCTCACAAGGAGAGTGGCTTGCCTGCGACAGACGGTTTAGAAGAAGCCCAACGGATTGATGTCGTAGCTCACCAGCAGGTTTTTGGTCTGCTGATAGTGATCGAGCATCATTTTGTGGGTTTCACGACCGACGCCGGACTTTTTGTAACCGCCAAACGCGGCGTGCGCCGGATAAAGGTGGTAGCAGTTGGTCCACACACGCCCGGCCTTGATGGCGCGGCCCATGCGGTAGGCGCGGTTGATGTCGCGGGTCCAGAGGCCGGCGCCGAGGCCGAACTCGGTGTCGTTGGCAATGGCCAAGGCTTCGGCTTCGTCCTTGAATGTGGTGATGCTCACCACCGGGCCAAAGATTTCTTCCTGGAACACGCGCATTTTGTTGGTGCCCTTGAGCAGGGTCGGCTGGATGTAATACCCGGTCGCCAGGTTGCCCTCGAGTTTTTCAATCTTGCCGCCGGTCAGCAGCTCGGCGCCTTCGCCCTTGGCGATTTCCAGGTACGAAAGGATTTTGTCGAATTGCTGCTCGGACGCCTGGGCGCCGACCATGGTGTCGGTGTCCAGCGGGTCGCCACGTTTGATTTGCAGGACTTTGTTCATAACCACTTTCATGAACTCGTCGTAGATCGATTCTTGTACCAAGGCGCGGGAAGGGCAGGTGCAGACTTCGCCCTGGTTGAAGAACGCCAGTACCAGACCTTCCGCAGCTTTCTCGATGAAAGTTGGTTCGGCTTGCATGATGTCTTCGAAGAAGATGTTCGGCGACTTGCCACCCAGCTCCACGGTGGACGGAATGATGTTTTCGGCGGCGCACTTCATGATGTGCGAGCCGACCGGGGTCGAGCCGGTGAACGCGATCTTGGCGATGCGTTTGCTGGTGGCCAGGGCTTCACCGGCTTCTTTGCCGTAGCCTTGCACCACGTTCAGCACGCCTGGCGGCAGCAGGTCGCCAATCAGCTCCATAAGCACGGTAATGCCCAGCGGAGTTTGCTCGGCGGGTTTGAGCACCACGCAGTTACCGGCAGCCAGGGCCGGGGCGAGTTTCCAGGCGGCCATCAGGATCGGGAAGTTCCACGGGATGATCTGCCCGACCACGCCCAGTGGTTCATGGATGTGATAGGCCACGGTGTTTCCATCGATTTCGGCGGCGCTGCCTTCCTGAGCGCGGATGCAACCGGCGAAGTAGCGGAAATGGTCCGCAGCCAGCGGTATGTCGGCGTTGAGGGTTTCACGCACGGCTTTGCCGTTGTCCCAGGATTCGGTGATTGCCAGGACTTCCAGGTTCTGTTCGATGCGGTCGGCAATTTTCAGCAGCACCAGCGAGCGCGCCTGGGCGGACGTGGCGCCCCAGGCATCGGCAGCGGCGTGGGCAGCGTCCAGGGCTTTATCGATGTCTTCGGCCGTGGAGCGCGGGAATTCGGCAATCGGTTGGCCATTTACTGGCGAGGTATTGGTGAAGTACTGACCTTTGACAGGCGCGACGAACTCGCCGCCGATGTAGTTACCGTATTTGCTCTTGAACGAAACGATAGCGCCTTCAGTACCGGGGTGAGCGTAACGCATAGTAATTTCTCCTTGGCTTTTGTGCTTATAAGGGAGAGCGCATGTGCGCTTGTTATAAGCGTAGAGCAAAGGTCGGGCCACTGCCTTGCAGGTCAGGCAAATCAAGGCCTTGCGTGGTTTTTGTCGGACCGGCGGGTCGTGGCTGTGACGCTTTCGGTACAGTGCTTGTGACAGTTTGTACCGCTTGTGGCACAGCCTGTGACTGCTCGGTCTTGCCAGCATTGCAATGCGGGCTAGGCTGGAGGATGCTCGGCCTCGTGTGAATGCATCGCTCTTGTAGCAGCTGCCGAAGGCTGCGTTCGAGGGCGAAGCACTCGTCTCGGTTTGAGCAACAAATCCGAGACTCAGGTTTTACGACTGCTTCGCAGCCGGACGCAGCCTTCGGCAGCTGCTACACGGACGCGGACCGGACTCTGCGCAGAGAATAATAAGAAATGCACGACAACCATTTGAGTCGCCATGCCCAGCAGGTCTTGACCGTCACCCAGGGCAAGTCCCACCTGCACGGTCCCGGCAGCGATCCGTCCATTGCCCGTTCCTGGCTGCGCTGTCTTGAGGACTATCACCTCGACCCGGCCCTGACCATGGCGCCGACGGTGCTCGAACATGGCCGGGTCCTGGAAAGCCGCGAACGCTTGCAGCAGGTGCTGCACATCGCCGGCAACGAAATGACCAGCCTTCATCAGCAACTGTCCGGCGCCGGCCACGCGGTGCTGTTGACCGACGCCCGCGGGGTGATCCTCAACTGCGTCACCGCGCCCGCCGAACGGAAAATTTTCGAACGCGCAGGCCTGTGGCTTGGCGCCGACTGGAGCGAAGCGTGCGAGGGCACCAATGGCATCGGCACCTGCCTGGTGGAGCGCCAGTCGTTGACCATTCATCAGGATGAACACTTTCGCGGCCGCCACACCGGCCTGACGTGCTCGGCGAGCCCGGTGTTCGACCCTCACGGCGAACTGCTGGCGGTGCTTGACGTGTCCTCGGCGCGGCACGAGGTCTCGCGACAGAGTCAATTCCACACCATGGCCCTGGTCAATCTTTCCGCGAAGATGATCGAGAGCTGCTATTTCCTGCGCTACTTCGACAATCAATGGCTGCTGCGTTTTCACCTGCAGGCGGAGTCCGTCGGGCTGTTCAGCGAAGGGTTGCTGGCGTTCGACGGGGAAGGGCGGATCAGCGCGGTCAACCAGAGTGCATTGAACCTGCTGGGGCATATCCGCGGCGGATTATTGGGCAAGCCGGTCGAGGCGTTCTTCGATTGCTCGCTGGATGACTTGCTCGGGCGCGCGAGTGTCAACGCCAGCGCCAGTTGGCCGTTGCGCACCCGTGACGGGCGGAGTCTGTTTGCCGTGTTGCGCGGGCAGCCGCGCAGCATTCCGGTGCCGGTGGCTCCAAGTCCGCTGATTGCCGAACGTCCGCGCTTGTCGGGCATCTGCCTGGGCGATACCGCGTTGCAGGAAGATTTCCGCAAATCCTTGAGAGTCTTCGAGCGAGACGTGCCGCTGCTGATCAATGGCGAAACCGGTTCCGGCAAAGAGGCCTTTGCCAAAGCCGTGCATCAGGCCAGCCAGCGGGCCGAAAAAGCCTTCGTCGCCCTGAACTGCGCGGCGATCCCGGAAAGCCTGATCGAGAGCGAACTGTTTGGTTATCGCGGCGGCAGCTTCACCGGCGCGCGCAAGGAAGGCATGCGCGGCAAGTTGCAGCAGGCGGATGGCGGAACCTTGTTTCTCGATGAAATCGGTGACATGCCACTGGCCTTGCAGACCCGGCTATTAAGGGTGCTGGAAGATCGCCAGGTGGTGCCGATTGGCGGTGAGCCGGAATCGGTCAATGTGCGGATCATCAGCGCCACTCACCGTAATTTACTGGAGCGGGTGCAGGACGGCAGCTTCCGAGAGGATTTGTATTACCGGCTCAATGGGCTGGAGGTTGCGCTGCCGGCGTTGCGTGACCGCAGTGATAAATCGCAGTTGCTTGATTTTCTGCTCGCCGAAGAGGCGGGCGGGGAAAGCGTATTGATCGACGCCCCGGCACGCCAGGCGTTGCTGGGTTTCGCCTGGCCGGGGAACGTGCGGCAGTTGCGCAATGTGCTGCGCACCTTGGCGGCGTTGTGTGACGGCGGGCGGATCGGGCTGGAGGATTTGCCGGCAATGATTCGTCAGGCTCGGCCAGTGTCGGGTGTTGCGGTTGAAGCGTCATCGGAGCATCCGCTGGATGATGCCGAGCGACTGGCGTTGCTCAATGCGCTGGAGCAGACGCGTTGGCACATGACTCATACCGCCGAACAGCTCGGTGTCAGCCGTAATACCCTTTACAGAAAACTGCGCAAACACCGCATCGCCCGCTAGGCACCCCGTACCACTGTAGGAGCGAGGCTTGCCCGCGAAGAACGATTACGCGGTGCGTCAGCGGAACCGTGTCATGGCGTTCGCGGGCAAGCCTCGCTCCTACGGGTTTTGCAGTTGACCCGAAACAAAGGTGCGATTTTCCCCTCCCTACGCTAACCTGCGGCCATGTTTTACGAGGTCGACTATGCACATTCATATTCTTGGTATCTGCGGCACTTTCATGGGTTCGATGGCGGTTCTGGCCAAAGAGCTGGGCCATCACGTGACGGGCTCCGATGCCAACGTCTATCCGCCGATGAGCACTCAGCTTGAAGCGCAGGGCATTGAGTTGACCCAAGGCTATGATCCCGCCCAACTCGATCCGGCGCCGGATCTGGTGGTGGTCGGTAACGCCATGTCCCGCGGCAACCCGGCCGTCGAATACGTGTTGAACAAGGGCCTGCCTTACGTCTCCGGTCCGCAATGGCTGGCCGACCACGTGCTGCAAGGTCGCTGGGTCCTGGCCGTCGCCGGCACCCATGGCAAAACCACCACCAGCAGCATGCTCGCCTGGGTCCTGGAGCACGCGGGCATGAGCCCGGGCTTCCTGATCGGCGGCGTGCCGCAAAACTTCTCGGTGTCGGCGCGTCTGGGCGGCACGCCGTTCTTCGTCATCGAGGCCGACGAGTACGACAGCGCATTCTTCGACAAGCGCTCCAAGTTCGTTCACTACCGCCCACGCACGGCCATCCTGAACAACCTGGAATACGATCACGCCGACATCTTCCCCGATCTGCCCGCCATCGAGCGTCAGTTCCACCACTTGGTGCGGACCATCCCGAGCGAAGGCCTGGTGATCCACCCGACCACCGAGCCGGCATTACAGCGCGTCATCGAGATGGGCTGCTGGACCCCGGTGCAAACCACCGGTGCCGGCGGTCAGTGGCAGGTCAAACTGCTCAGCGAAGACGGTTCGAAGTTCGAGGTGATATTTGAAGGCGTCGCCCAAGGCGTCGTCGATTGGGACATGACCGGCCAGCACAACGTGGCTAACGCCCTGGCCACATTGGCGGCGGCTCGCCATGTTGGCGTGGTGCCTGCCATGGGCATCGCCGCGTTGAGCGCGTTCAAAAGCGTGAAACGCCGGATGGAAAAAGTCGCCGAAGTGCGCGGCATCACCATTTATGACGATTTTGCTCACCACCCGACGGCGATTGCGACGACCCTCGACGGCCTGCGCAAACGCATCGGCGATGCGCCGTTGATTGCGATCATCGAACCGCGTTCCAACTCCATGAAGCTCGGTGCTCACCGCGACGGCTTGCCGGAAAGTGTGGTCGATGCCGATCAAGTGATCTGGTATGCACCTGCCAACCTCGGCTGGGACCTGGGCGCGACCGCCGCGTTGTGCACCGTGCCGTCGATTGTCAGCGATTCTCTGGAAGGCATCATCGAGCGCGTGAAGAGCCAGGCCCAGCCCGGCACTCACGTGGTGATCATGAGCAACGGCGGCTTCGGCGGCCTGCACGGCAAACTTGCCGAGGCGCTGAAATGAACAACGGCCCGGAACGCATCACCCTCGCGATGACCGGCGCTTCGGGCGCCCAGTACGGTTTACGCCTGCTCGACTGCCTGATCCGCGAAGACCGCGAGGTGCATTTTCTGATCTCCAAGGCTGCGCAACTGGTGATGGCCACCGAGACGGACGTCACGCTGCCGGCCAAACCGCAGACGATGCAGGCCTTCCTCACGGAATACACCGGCGCGGCCGCCGGGCAGATCAAGGTGTACGGCAAGGAAGACTGGATGTCGCCGGTGGCCTCGGGCTCGGGTGCGCCGGCGGCGATGGTGGTAGTGCCTTGCTCCACCGGAACCTTGTCGGCGATTGCAACCGGTGCCTGCAACAACCTGATCGAACGGGCTGCCGATGTGACGTTGAAAGAGCGTCGCCAGCTGATTCTGGTGCCACGCGAGGCGCCGTATTCGAGCATTCATCTCGAGCACATGCTCAAGTTGTCGAACATGGGTGTGACGATTTTGCCGGCCTCGCCGGGCTTCTATCATCAGCCGCAAACCATCGACGACTTGATCGACTTTGTGGTGGCGCGGATTCTCAACCTGTTGAACATCCCGCAAGACATGCTGCCGCGCTGGGGCGAACACCATTTGAGCAGCGATGAATAAGCTGCTGATTATTCTGCTGGCGCTGCAACTGGCGGGCTGCGCCACGGCGCGTACGCTGGACGCGGCCAAACCGGGGGCGCCAGTGGTGTACTCGGGGACGCGTCTGGATTTGTATGCCTTGAATGGAGGGTGCTGCGCGATGGACCGGTTCGGCGCTGAAGCGCCGAGCTATCCTGGTGTCGACCTGCCGGCCAGCGCGTTGCTAGACACGCTGTTATTGCCGTTGTCGTTGCTGACGGTGATCGGAGTGGGTTTTCAGGCGACTGGCGGGTTGTAAGAACAAGCGCTGCACTTGTGGCGAGGGAGCTTGCTCCCGCTGGGGCGCGAAGCGGCCCCACTCTCTACCTAAAAAGCAGGGACTGCTGCGCAGTCCAACGGGAGCAAGCTCCCTCGCCACAGGCCCGCGGATTATTTGCCTAACTTACGCAACTCATCCGACTCAACCACCCGCACGCCATCCTGCTCTTCCAGCGCCAGGCGCCACATGGCGCGGGCCAGTTGGCAGGCTTCGATGCCGTGGTACTTGCCCGGAATCAATCGCGACAACGGACCGGCGACTTTCTCGCCCAGTCGCGGCTTGACGCGATCGCCCAATAACAGCGAAGGTCGGCAAATGGTCAGCTGCGGCCAATCCTGCGCGCGTAATGCGTACTCCATCTCGCCTTTGACCCGGTTATAGAAAACCGAGGATCTTCGATCGGCCCCCAAGGCACTGATCACGATCAGGTGCCGTGCACCCATCTCCCGTGCGCGTTTGGCGAACGCCACCACCATGTCCAGGTCGACCGCGCGAAAGGCTTGTTCGGAGCCGGCCTGCTTGATCGTGGTGCCAAGGCAGCAGTAGGCGATGTCGACGCGCCCGTTCAGTTGCGGCAGAAACACCGCCGGATCACCGACCGGGTTTTCCAGGTGGGGATGCTCGGCCAGTGGCCGGCGTGAGGGGGCTAAAACCCTTGAAATCGTTGGCTCATTGAGCAAGCGATCAAGCAGATGTTCACCGGTTAACCCGGTAGCTCCGGCAAGCAATACATGCTGAGGCGTCAAGTACATAGTGTTTCCCCCTTGATACTGTTCAGCTTAGTTGCTCTTTGCATCCTTGCTGCTGATAGAGACACTTTGTAGTGCTTTTCGTGCCTGCTGTTTGCGTAAAAGCTGCCAGTGCGAGAGAACCGTTTTCGGCGCCCAGATCTGCGGTTCAGAGGCTTCGAAGCCGTCCGCCAGTTCACGCTCCGCCACAGTAGCTTTGGCCAGCTTGAAGGCATGCTCCAGATCGTCAGTCTGGTTCAGTGCCTGGGCAAACAGCGCGTCCCCGAAGTAGGTGAAGTTGGCTTCCTCCGAGCAACCGAAGGACACGCGATCGGCGCGAGAGGCGGTCATGATCAGCGTGCGTTCGTCCTTGAGCGCGGGGATGAAGCCGCCGGAATAGCAGGATGAAATCACCACGATTTTGTCGCGATTCTTCAGGGGCGCGAGGACGGCGGCGAGTTCGTCGGCCGGCAGATCGGCCAACTCCATGCGCGGCTGGTCGAGCACCAGTTCATGTTCGCTGCTGCCATGGCTGGTCAGGTAGATGAAGATTAAGTCTTCCGGGCCACTGCGTTCGGCCAGGGTCATCGCGGCGCGGCGCAGGTTTTCCCGGGTGGCCATCGGTCGGTCGACGAGGTGATCGCGATGGTTCACCAGGCGAATCTGGCCGAAGGCGCCGAAGCGGCTGCTGAGCATGTTGCTGACGTAGTCGGACTCACGCAGAAACACGCTCTGCTTGCCATCACCGCCCAGGGTCAAGGTGTACAGCTCGACCGCCGGGGTCGAGGCCGGCACATTGGCCATGGCTTCATCGAGTAACCGGCCCTGGGCCAGCAACCCGAGTTCCAGGGTGTCGGGCAGCAACTTGCCATCGGCATCGCGAACACGCTGGCCATTGATCCACGTACCGCTTTGCACCGTGCCGTCGGTGAGCACCAGGGTGCCGCGTCCCGAGTAGCTGTCACCGTCGAACTGGCCGATGTAGAAACTGCCGTCGGGCAGGTTCAATCGACCCTGTCCGGTGAAGCGCCAGTCGCTGAACAGGCCGATGTAATGGCTGCCGTCAGCGCCGATCAACTCGCCCTTGCCGTTCAGCGAGCCTTCCTTGAATTGACCCAGCCAGACATCGCCATCGGCATTCTCGTAGCGGCCCTTGCCGTGCAGTTGATTGTTCTTGAAGCCACCGACGTAGATGTCGCCGTCGGCGCTGTTGAAAGTCCCGTTGCCTTCCAGCTGACCGTCTTTGAAGTGCCCGGTGAACTGATTGCCACTGCCATCGCCACGCTGGCCTTCGCCATTGGGTTTGCCGTGGGCGAACTGGCCCTGATAGGAGCTGCCGTCATCGAGTTCGAGACGACCGAGCCCTGAATATTGATCGGCCTTGAATTCACCGCGATAGGTCATCGCGTTTTCTTTGAGCGTGCCTTCACCGTCGCGGCGGCCGAGTTTGAACCCGCCTGTGTAGCTGCTGCCGGGGGTGGTCAGCGTGCCTTGGCCGTCGAACAAGCCTTGATTGAATTGTCCGCGATAGACCTCGCCGTTGCTGCCATGCCATTCGCCCTGGCCATGCCATTGCCCTTTGTCGAACTCGCCGGCGTACCAGCTGCCGTTGGGATAGTCGATGCGGCCCTGGCCTTGCAGCAAGCCGTTGACCAGATCACCGCGATAGCGCCCGCCGTCCGGCAAGCGGGCATCGGGGGGCAGCAGCGATTCGCCATCGCCGCAAGCGGTGAGCAACAGGGTCAAGGCGAGGAGTGCAAGTGAGCGCATAGCGGGATCCGGGCAATTATGCGACGGAGTATGCCGCAGCTATGTGTCGCATTTATAGAGACACGGCAGAGACACAGCGCGAAACAGCGTGAGCTGTTTCGCAATCAGGCCTGTGTCAGACGAAACAGAGGGACAGCGGCTCAGCGATATACGCCGGTTTGTCCGACCCTTCGATTTCAAGCGTGGCGGTGGCTTTGAGCAGCCATTGGCCGGGTTTCTTCTCGATGACCTCGTTCATGTCGACCTTGAGTCGAACCCTGGAATTGACCTTCACTGGCTGGATGAAACGCACGCTGTCCAGACCATAGTTGACCACCATCTTCGCCCCTTGAGGGAGGATCAGGATGTCTTCCATCAGTTTCGGGATCAGCGACAGCGACAGGAATCCGTGTGCAATGGTGCTGCCAAATGGCGTTTGCGCGGCTTTGACCGGGTCGACGTGAATGAACTGATAATCGCCTGTGGCTTCCGCGAACAGGTTGATGCGGTCCTGGTCGATGGTGAGCCATTCGGAACGTCCGAGTTCCTTGCCGACATAATCTTTGAGCTCTGCAACGGGAACATAGGGCATTGAGACTCTCCTTGGGTTTCATCGGATTTATAGTTTTTCGAGTGGGGGGATTTGGCCTCCCTGTGAACCACTTTAGATCAACATGGCAAATTGCTCCGGTCAACTGACCATGCTTTTGGCGAATGCCGATCCATAGCGTTGACGTGCTTATAATGCCCGGCCCCTTTTTGGTGGGGAGCGCGTGCGGGAGATGCTGGATGTTGTTACGTGGCCTGACCTGGCTGGTGCTGTTCCAATTGCTGGGCACAGCCATCAACCATTTGTTTTTACCGGTGCTGCCCGGGCCGATCATCGGTCTGCTGCTGTTGCTGGTGTACCTGATTTCACGCGGGCAAGTCGGCGAGCCGCTGAACCTGGCGGCCAGCAGCCTACTGCGGTACTTGCCCCTGCTGCTGGTGCCGCCGGCCGTGGGCGTCATGGTGTACGCCAAGGACATTGCCGCGGATTTCTGGGCCATCGTCGGTGCGCTGGTGTTGTCGCTGGTGCTGTCGATGGCATTTGCCGGGGTGCTGATGCAACGCATGGTCAAGCGGCATGCCCATCGCGGAGATCGCCAATGATCCTCGACTGGCATGGCGCGCTGGATTCGGTGATCCATCACCCGTTGTTCGGCATCGGCATTACGCTGGGCGCTTATCAGTTGGTGCTGGCTGCCTTCGAGAAAACCCGCTGGATCTTTCTGCAGCCGGTGCTGGTTTCCATGCTGTTGGTGATCGGCGTGCTGGTGGCTTGCGGGATCAACTTTACCGAGTACCGCAAGAGCACCGAGATCCTCAGCATCCTGCTCGGGCCTGCGACCGTTGCACTGGCCGTGCCGCTGTACCTTAATCTGCGACGAATCCGGCAGTTGTTCTGGCCGATATTTACTACGCTGGTGATAGGCGGCGTGGTTGCCACTGGCATGGGCGTGTTGCTGGGCTGGTGGTTTGGTGCCGAACACATGATCCTGATGACCATGGCGCCAAAGTCGGTGACGTCGCCGATTGCGATGTTGGTGGCCGAGCAGATCGGGGGTGTCGCGGCGCTGGCGGCGGTGTTCGTGTTGATCACCGGCGTGATCGGTGCGATCTTCGGGCCGAGTCTGTTGACCCGGCTGGGTGTGCACAGCCCTGAAGCCCGAGGCATGGCTTTGGGCATGACTGCCCATGCGGTCGGCACCTCGGTGGCCTTGCAGGAAAGTGAAGAATGCGGCGCCTTCGCGGCGCTGGCGATGAGTCTGATGGGCGTGGCCACGGCAGTGTTCCTGCCGTTGGCGGTGTCGATGGTGGTGTAAGGAAATGTCTATGAGCTTGCCGCTTTTTCCGCTGAACACGGTGCTGTTTCCTGGCTGCATCCTCGACTTGCAGATCTTCGAGGCGCGCTACCTGGACATGATCGGCCGCTGCATGAAGCAGGGCGGCGGCTTCGGCGTGGTGTGCATTCTCGACGGCGAAGAAGTGGGCATCGCGCCGGCGGGCTATGCACTGGTGGGCTGCGAAGCGTTGATCACCGATTTCAAGCAGCAGGACAACGGCCTGCTGGGCATTCGCGTGCAGGGCGGACGGCGTTTTCATGTACTGCGCACCGAGGTGCAGCGCGATCAATTGACCGTCGCTGACGTCGAGTGGCTGGAAGACGAGCCGGAGCAGCCGCTGCAGGACGAGGACGCGGACCTGGTCGCACTGCTCAAGGCCTTGGCCGAACACCCGATGGTCGAAGCGTTGAACATGGGCACCGAAGCCACCGGGCAACAGTCCCTGGCCAATCAGCTGGCGTACCTGCTGCCGTTTGCCGAACTGGACAAGATTGATCTGCTGCAACTCGATGATCCCCAGCAGCGACTGGATGCGATTCAGGCGCTGCTGGATGAGTTGCAGGGTGAGTTGTTTGCTTGAGGGCGTTACTCATGAGGCCGGAGCGGCAGGACGATAGGCATCCCGCCGCACCCGCGCAGAGGCTATTTAAGGATCAATCGTTTTTATCGGTTCAATGACAAGGTCTTTGGGTTCGATGCGAAGGGTGAGATCCCTGTCGACGCCCCAATAGTCATTCGTTGAGTTGTAATAAACCGTGCCATCAAAGAGGGGCCCGAAGGAAATATTTTTAACAAAAATATTAACGGCTAACTCGTCGCGTTCCTGATGGTTGCGGATATCAGTCAGCAGGGCGTCGACACTGGAGTAGCCTTGTGCGTCAATGACGTAAAGTTGTAATACTTCAAAAATCAGTTCTACTTTATAAATATTGCCCGATGAAGTTTCCACGCTGATTGCGTCAATCGGTCCATCATTATCCAGACTGGGTAGCTGGACAATCACACTGCCAATGCTCAGGTTTTCGCCGTCCAGGTATATCTCATTGCGCGTTACGGTTTCTGTCAGTTTTTTGCTGAAGATTGTCCAGGTCGATGCGTTGGAGATTTGTGCAATGGCGCCCGGAGTTGAAAGGCTAAACGTGGTGTTGCTGACAGGATACACATCATAGAAGGAAGCCTGGCCTTGTAATGCGAAGATGCCGAAGTGGGGAGCAGGTGGAAAGTTAACCTCCTGAGGGGTGGCTGCGAGCAAAGTAGGTTTAATGTTTTCGGGTCGGATAAATCTGTAATTGCCATGTCGAGGGTTCAGGCACTCGTTGGCAACGCGTTGTTTGTGGCCCGGATTGGCCGCATCCTCATGATAGGGAATATTAGGGGGCGACAATCGATAGGACTCTCCATCTTGCATAATAAGAACGATGTCATGTGCGCAAACAATACTGGCTGTTTTAATATTTGGAAAATTTTTCGTTGAGGTTTTTTCCGCCTGGTTATCGCGGATGACGCCGGTGATGTTGAGTATTTTGGATGGGAGTTCAATCCACAGGTTGAAATGACTGTAACTCAGATACGTATAGCCCGAAACGCCGGTGCTTGCTTGCACTTCGTAATTGACTTTGATCGAAGAGATCTCTGCAAATTTGTAATCCAGGTGAATGATTTTTTTTGTTTCAGGTGTGTCGGCATTCGCTACAAGGTAGACATGGCGGGGTACGCGGGAAACAAATGTGTGCGTCGGCGCCTTCTCGGCAATCACCACGGTTCCACTGTTGACAATCTGCAGGGCTGGCGCGGGGTCACCGATGACGGTGACTAAACATTCAACGTCGTGATCCAGTGCGTCGGTCAGTTGAACAGGCAAGATGGGCATCAGTTCATACCGGTCTCGTGTTTTAAATCGCAATTGATTGTTTTTTACCTCGCGCTGACCATCGATATGTTCATAGACATTTTCGATGGTCAGCACGTGCTCTGGAAGTTCGCCATCCTTGCCTCGCAACGAACGGACGACTAGCGAAGTGTCAACGATTTGCCATTGTTGAATTCTCTGCATTGGCCAGTCGAATTCGATGAGGCTCCATTGTTCGCCGTCTTCGACAATTGTCGCTCGAACAGAGGTGTCCGCGATGAGATAGCGATCCTGTCCGGGGCCGCCATCAATTCGCGTGACCGCTCCGCGGATTGAGACCGTGTCGTCACCTGAGCCCGCTGTGATTTGGTCGTTACCGTTGGCCGAGATTCGATCGGCCTTTTCGCTCCCGGTAATCCGACTTTCACCGCGTCGCAAAGTCGAGACGTTTTCGATGGATTTGATCTGTGCGACTGTGATCTCGTCCAGCGCAGAGTCGCGGCTACGCAAGGCTACCTTGCCGCTTTGCAAGTTGACGTCGTAACCGATATGGACGGTGTCCACGGACTCTCGGATTTTGCGCAGATCCGGGGACGGGCGGGAGCCTTCGAATACCAGCGTGTCGGAACCCTCTCCCCCGTCAATAATACTGGTCCGAGCGGGACTCACTGTCCGGTTCCATTCCGCTTCGCTTGTTTCGAAGTAAAACTCGTCATCCTTGTCACCGCCGGTCAGTGTCTTGGCACCCTCCCGATAGCTGAAGAGATTGGACTTGTCCTTGACGCCATATACCTGGTCATTGCCATCACCTAATCGCCATAAGACACCTTTGTTTTCGCCCGGGCTGCCCTGGAAGTTGTTTTTGAGGTCTTGTGGCAACCCGTCCCGGGCATCAATGATGTCATCGCTACTAACGATTACCGGTTCGTTATCCAGTTTGAATGGCTGTTCACCACTCACCTCGTCCCACTGGTAATGCCAGATTTGCACGGGCTTCAACTCGACGTTGAAACTGCCATCGACAATGTATTCCACGTAATCTTTATACGGGCCTTGAAGCAGTTCCTTGGCGGAAGTTTCGAGTTGTTTGCTGTGGTCACTGAAGGTCTTGGCAATCTTGTGGCGATCCTTGACGTCCTGATCCAGCTCCTGCCGGGTGAACGCGAACCAGCCAGAGCGCAAACGCTCATGTGCGGTAAGCTCGATGTAGTCATCGATGTCGTCCACGACCCGTGCGGCCCGGTAGATTTCCGCTCCGACGATGAGCACGGCCGCAGCCGCCAGGCCAATGGGGCCAGCGATGCTTGCGAAACCGGCCAAGGCCGCCACACCCAACACCAGACTGACTGTTGCGCCGGCCACGCTCAGGCCTCCGCTGACATAATGGTCTTGCGCCTCCTTGCCCTCTGAAGCGGCGGCGGCGTTAAAGGAATTGACGGCGCTGATAATGTCGAACGGCAAAGTGATCGCGCTGGCAAATAACCCGGCACCCCGACTCATTACACTGCCTACCGACGTGGCGGAAAACCGGCTGAACACGACCGAGCCGTTCCTGATCATCGCTTCGCCCCCCTTGCTAAGGCCTCGTTCGATAATCAATGAACCGAACTCACTTGCAATCGATCCGCCGTTTAATGCTGCTTCGCCCTTGTCGCCTACTTTGAGGGCTTCCATGATTCCCATGAATCCGCTGTAGATTCCATAGGCCTGCATTCCTACGCCAGTGCCGCTCAGCAGGTAACTTTTGCTCTTGTTGACCCAGGCTGGATGGTTATCAAAAGACTCGACTCGAAAAATGCCCAACTTTTGCGCCGCATTGCCAAGTTTGTTGAGGCGATCCATCGAGCTGATGACCGTAAGCGGATCGGCAGCGACGAACATCGGCGGGGCGCCAATTGAGCGCTTACAGGCGATTTCATAGAGCAGGGTGGCTACGGTGCCACTGTCTGGTATTTCCGCGGACTTCACCCGGGCCTCGACACTGGCTGGATCGAAACTCAGTCCGTCGATAAACGCTTGGTCGGGCGATTTCAGGTTCGCATTTTCTGAACGTATGGAGCGACCATTCACCTTGGCGCCCATGGCCTTGAGCTCTACACGAGTAACGTCAAAGTTGCCGAAGCGCAAAGGTCCGAGGCGCTTGTCGAGGGATTTGAGTGAGCGGCGAGAGGGAAGGTCAGGGATTTCGGCATTCGGTTCTGGTGTTGACACAGGTGTCAACGGTGGCGCGCTGGGGGTTATGTCAATCATGCCGGCGGACGGTGCGTGGCTATTGGCCGAGGAACTGATGTTCGTTACTTCTACGGCAAGGTCATTGGAAGTTTGAGCGGCGGGTTCGATAAGTTGTGCCATTGTTCAGTCCTTTAAATAATGGGCGTTATAAGATGCCGATGTCCGTATCGGTATGTGAACGCATGTTTTCGCGAAGGGTGGCGAATATTTGCAATGTTTTTGGTGTTGATGATTGTGGGGTGTTTTTGGAAGCGTCGAATTATTTCAGTTTTTTCAGTGTGTTCTGTTGGTCTGCTATGCTTTTTGGGGTGTGAAAGTTGTAGGTGTTAATGTGTGAGTCTTGTGAGCGTGTTCTTTTGAGTTGTGTTTATAGTGCGCGGTAAAATTTTCTGCAAGTCGCTCCTTGGTGAATGTGTTACGGATCAAGTTTGTGTTGGAGTTGTCGTTTTAATGTAAATGTTTTTTCAAGCAGGGCAAGGTACAGATATTCGAAGTTGTAGATATATATGTAGTTTCGCCTTGTTGAAGAAAATCGTGGCTCTGGACAGGTCGCGCAGGCGCAAGTAAGCGCCACCCTCGCAGGAAAAATCCTTTAAGGGTGGTGAGGAGGGAGTCTACGTGGTTCAGGTGAAACGAGGCGAGCGGGTATTTCAGTAGGCGTAGCGCAACATCACATGGGGCAGATGGCGAAAGGCGAAAAGACTGAACGTTGCCAACAATGCCGGCAGGATCAGCCACCACACCTTGAACGGCATGGCGTTGAGCAGCGCCTGGCGCTGGCTCAGCCACAAACTCGCCGCACACACGCAGGCAGCCAGCATGGCGCCGGCCAGTACATCGGTTGGCCAGTGCGCGCCCAGATAAACCCGGGACAAGGCGATCGACAGCGCTGGCAGGCAGGCCAGCAGCAGCCAGGTCAAACGCATCCGCGGCGGCTGCCCGCGACCAGCGAGTACGGCCAAGGTCAGAAACAAGGCGAACGCCCCCGAGGCATGGCCGCTGGGCATGCTGTAGCTGGTCAACGGATCGGTCAGCACCTCCGGGCGTATTCGGGCGAAGAAGTTTTTGGTCGCTGTATTCGCCAAGGCCGTGCAGAGCAGGGTGCCGCCGGCGAAAATCGCCTGGCGCCACTGTCGCGTGAGCAGCAGCAAGGCGGTCAGCAGGGCGCTGAACATCAACATGTTGCGAAACTCGCCGATCAGCGTGAAGGTGACGGCCACTTCATCGAGCATCGGGCTGCGGTGTTCCTGCACCAGGGTCATCACGCCTTGGTCAAGCGCGGTCAGGTGCGGGTAGCCGATGAACAGTCCCGCCAGAATCAACAGGCCGAGGCCGGCTATATAGGCGGTGGCATGGCGATGGCGGCGCAGGCTGCTGGTCACGCTCAAGCCGATCATTATCGCAATGCTGCCGGCGACGATCCCTGCTTCAGGCCAGAAACCGTCGGGTAATGGCAAGCGAATCGCCGCGCCCGTGGCCCAACCGGGCAATAGGTACGCGACGCTCCAGCCCGCGGCGGCCAGCAAGCTGACAGCGGCGAAACGCGGGAACGGCATGTCGAACATACCGGCGACCATTGGCAGCATCGGGCGCAGCGGGCCGATGAAGCGTCCGACCAGCAAGCTGGCGATGCCATAGCGCTGGAAATACGCCTCGGCGCTGGCGATCCATTCCGGATGATGGCGCAACCCCGGCAGGCGCCGGATGTTCTGGTGGAAATGTCGGCCGATAAAGTAGGAAACGATGTCGCCCAGCACGCCGGCGACGAACCCCAGCAAAAGCGTTTCGCTCAATGACAGCGCGCCGCTGCCGGCCAGTACCGCTACGGCGAACAACAACACCGTGCCGGGCACGATCAACCCGGCAATCGCCAGGCATTCCACAAATGCGACTATGAACACCGCCGCGGCCAGCCATTGCGGGTTAGCCGACAACCAACCGGTCACGCTATCGAGCCATGGGCCCATAAAAACAACTCCATTGAATTTCTATAATCGCCTGAAAGGGACGAACACAGTTTCCCAAACACCACCGAACCCTGAGGGAGCGAGCCTGCTCGCGATGGCGTCGTGTCAGACGCCACCAACATCGCCTGGACGGACGCTTTCGCGAGCAGGCTCGCTCCTACAGTGGATTCGCGTTAAATCAAACATCAGGACAGCAAAAAATAATCGCGACCTTCGACCTGCCCCCGTCGCAGCGGGTTCCGTGTGCAATACGGCGCGTAAGCCGCATCGACGAAGCGGTACATCAAATGCCCATCACGCCCATGGGGAATGCCCAGGCGCGTGGTTTGAATGATGTGAGCAGGCGCCGGGCCGACGTCTTCGACCAGCAACACCTCATGGTCAAAACGCTTGGCATCCCAGACCGGCACCTTCAAACCCAGCGACTTGCAGAGCAACGTCTGCCCGGCGCAAAGCTTTTGCGAAGGGCGAGGGCGGCCTTGTGCGTCGGGATTGTTCAACAACATCTGCGCCAGGCTCGCGGGCCCGCTCAACTCATCGACCCATGGATAGGCGGATTTGATCAGCACTGCGTTGCCCGGCCCCTGGGCGCTGAAGTTCAGGGAATCACCGCCGCGAGCGTAATACATATAGATATGCCCGCCATCCAGAAACAAAGCCTTACGCTTTTCTGTGTAGCCGAGGGACGCATGGCTGCCTTTTTCTTCGCAGTAATAGGCCTCGGTCTCAATAATCCGGGCGCTGAGCCAAAGATCGCCGACCCGATGACGGATGACCTTGCCGAGTAAATCCCGGGCCAGGGTTTGGGCGTCTCGGTCGAAAAACGCGTCCGGGAGCCCCGTGGGCAGGCTTGCAGCGGACGCTCGAACAGTCAGGTTGGACATGATGAACGGTGTTAATCAAGGCTGATTGAGTCGTGATGATAACAATTTGCAGCTTAATCCCGGCTGAACGTCGGCAAATTGCCCTCCATTTCGACCATCCGCCCGTCACCGCTGTTAGTCCCGGGACGCGACAGCTATAATCTGCCGCTTTACTCTTTACCAAGACCTTAGCAAAGACCTCCATAGACAATGACTGAGTCCGTTCTTGACTACATGACCCGCCTGGGTCGCGCCGCCCGCGAGGCTTCTCGCGTCATTGGCCGTGCCAGCACCGCGCAGAAAAACCGCGCGTTGCAGGCTGCTGCCAATGCGCTGGACGCTGCACGCGCCGAGCTGACGGCTGCCAATGAACTGGATTTGGCCGCGGGTCGCGCCAACGGTCTTGAGCCGGCATTGCTTGAACGTCTGGCGCTGACCCCGGAACGCATCGACGGCATGATCGTCGGTTTGCGTCAGGTGGCGGCATTGCCGGACCCGGTCGGCGCGATCCGCGACATGAGCTTCCGACCGTCGGGCATTCAGGTCGGCAAGATGCGTGTGCCGTTGGGCGTGATCGGGATCATCTACGAATCCCGGCCGAACGTGACCATCGATGCCGCGAGCCTGTGCCTGAAGTCCGGCAACGCGACGATCTTGCGTGGCGGTTCCGAGGCGATAAATTCCAACCGTGCGATTGCCGCCTGCATTCAACGTGGTCTGGCCGAGGCAGAATTGCCCGCCGCCGTGGTGCAAGTGGTCGAAACCACTGATCGTGCGGCCGTTGGCGCGTTGATCACCATGCCGGAATACGTCGACGTCATCGTGCCTCGTGGTGGACGTGGCCTGATCGAACGGGTCAGTCGCGATGCCCGCGTGCCGGTGATCAAACACCTGGACGGCATTTGCCACGTCTACGTCAGCGCCCACGCTGATCTGCCGAAAGCCCAGCTTATCGCCTTCAATGCCAAGACTTACCGTTATGGCATCTGCGGCGCCATGGAAACGCTGTTGGTGGATCAAACCGTGGCCAAAGATTTCCTGCCGTCGATGGCTGCACAGTTCCGCGAAAAAGGCGTCGAGCTGCGTGGTTGCGAGCGCACCCGGTCGATCATCGAGGCTGTTGCGGCAACTGAAGAAGACTGGAACACCGAATACCTGGCACCGATTCTCTCGATCCGCGTCGTCGACGGGCTGGACCAGGCCATCGAACACATCAATCGGTACGGCTCGCATCACACCGACTCGATCGTCAGCGAAAACCTCGCCGACACACGGCGTTTTGTGGCGGAAGTCGATTCGTCGTCGGTGATGATCAACACCCCGACCTGCTTCGCCGATGGCTTCGAATACGGATTGGGTGCCGAGATTGGCATTTCTACTGATAAGCTGCACGCCCGCGGCCCGGTGGGCCTCGAAGGGCTGACCTGCGAGAAGTACATCGTGGTCGGTGATGGCCAGTTGCGCGGCCAGGCGTCGGTCTGACTTGGGCGACCTCAAACCGTCAGCCCCGCAAATCGCCAGCGAGCCTGTGCCTCGACGCATTGGCGTCCTGGGCGGGACGTTCGACCCGGTGCACATCGGCCATTTGCGCGGTGCGCTGGAAGTCGCCGAATCGTTGGCGCTTGATGAATTACGCCTGACACCCAGTGCCAGGCCGCCACATCGCGGTACGCCGCAGGTGTCGGCAAAGGACCGTCTGGCGATGGTCGAGTGCGCGGTGGCCGGTGTGGCGCCGTTGGTGGTGGACGCCCGCGAATTGCAGCGGGACAAACCGTCCTACACCATCGACACCCTGGAACTGATGCGTGCCGAATTGGCCGCCTCCGACCAGGTTTTTCTACTTTTGGGCTGGGACGCATTTTGCGGCCTGCCCACTTGGCACCGCTGGGAAGAGTTGCTCCAGCATTGCCACATCCTGGTGCTGCAACGCCCGGATGCCGACAGCGAACCGCCGGATGCCTTGCGCAATCTGTTGGCGGCACGCTCGGTGAGCGACCCGCTGGCCCTCAAAGGGCCGAGCGGACAGATTGCATTCGTCTGGCAGACGCCGCTCGCGGTATCCGCCACCCAGATCCGTCAACTGCTGGCCAGCGGTAAGTCGGTACGTTTCCTGGTGCCCGACGCGGTCCTGGCCTACATCGATGCGCACGGACTCTACCGTGCGTCGAACTGAAAAAGGGAGCGCTTCAAAACACGTGAACGCGTGTACCGAAGCGCCCGAACATACGAGCAAAACGAGTTTTATATGACGAACAAAGACGTAACTAAAGTAAAGCGCAAAGGCACGTTCAAGAGCGCTCCGCTCCCTGAGCCGGTTCTCAGCACCGAGCCCCTGAAGGGTGATGAGCTGGTCAAGGTTGCCGTAGCCGCCCTGGAAGACGTCAAGGGCCAGGACATCCAGGTCATCGACGTTCGTGAAAAGCAGAGCATCACTGACTACATGATCATCGCTACCGGTACTTCGAACCGTCAGATCGGCGCGATGCTGGACAAGGTTCGCGAGGCCGTCAAAGCCCTGGGCGTCAAGCCGTTGGGTGAAGAAGGCAAGGGCGACAGCGATTGGGTACTGCTGGACATGGATGATGTCATCGTTCACATGATGACTGCCTCGGCTCGTCAGTTTTACGACCTCGAGCGTCTGTGGTCCGGTGCGGAACAGAGCCGTGCTCTGAACGCGGCTCACCACAGCCCGGAAAACACCCATGAGCACTTCATCAAGCTCAACAAAGACCAGCAATAAGGGACCGCTGTGCGACTGCGACTGATCGCCGTCGGTTCACGCATGCCCAAGTGGGTGGAAGAAGGCTGGCATGAATATGCCAAGCGTCTTCCGTCCGAGCTGGCGCTGGAACTGGTGGAAATACCGCTCAACACCCGTGGCAAGAACGCCGACGTGGCGCGCTTCATCCGTCAGGAAGGCGAAGCCATGCTGGCGAAGGTCGGGCCGAATGAGCGTGTTGTGACCCTCGAAGTCCACGGCAAGCCCTGGAGCACCGAGCAGTTGGCGGTCGAGCTCGATCGCTGGCGGCTGGACTCGCGCACGGTGAATTTCATGGTCGGCGGCCCCGAAGGGCTGGCGCCGGAAGTGTGTGCGCGGGCCGATCAGCGCTGGTCGTTGTCGCCGTTGACGTTGCCGCACCCGCTGGTGCGGATTCTGATCGGCGAACAGCTGTACCGTGCCTGGACAGTCTTGTCCGGCCACCCTTACCACAAGTAGTTCTGCCCTCATGCCCCAGCCGATCCGCATCAAGGACCACGAAAAAGACGCCCGTCTGGTGCGTGGCCGCGTCGTGTTCGGGGCAATTGCGGTGGTGTTGCTGATCTGTGTGCTGATCGCGCGGCTGTATTTCCTCCAGGTGATTCAGTACGAGTACCACTCGACCCTGTCGGAAAACAACCGCGTCCATGTGCAGCCGATTCCGCCAACGCGCGGGCTGATCTTCGACCGCAATGGCGTGGTGGTGGCCGATAACCGGCCCAGCTTCAGCCTGAGCATGACCCGCGAACGGTCCGGCGACTGGCAGCAAGTGCTCGACGTGATCGTCGAAGTGCTGGAGCTGACGCCCGAAGATCGGGTGATCTTCGAGAAGCGCATGCGTCAGGGGCGCCGGCCTTTCGAGCCGGTGCCGATCCTGTTCGAGCTGACTGAAGAGCAGATCGCCCGGATTGCGGTGAATCAGTTCCGACTGCCGGGGGTGGAAGTGGTCGCGCAGTTGGTGCGTCACTACCCGCAGGGTCCGCACTTTGCGCACTCGGTGGGCTACATGGGGCGGATCAACGAGAAAGAGCTGAAGTCGCTCGATCCGGTCAATTACAGCGGCACCCACCACATCGGCAAAACCGGCATCGAGCGTTTCTACGAGCCCGAGCTGCACGGTCAGGTGGGTTACGAAGAAGTCGAGACCAACGCTCGGGGCCGCGTCTTGCGCGTGCTCAAGCGTACCGATCCGATTCCCGGCAAGGACATCGTCCTGAGCCTGGACATCAAATTGCAGGAAGCTGCCGAAGCGGCACTCGGCGGTCGTCGTGGTGCGGTGGTGGCGCTGGACCCGAAAACCGGCGAAGTGCTGGCGATGGTCAGTGCGCCGAGTTTCGACCCGAACCTGTTCGTCACCGGCATCGGCTTCAAGGCCTATGCCGAGCTGCGCGATTCCATCGACCGGCCACTGTTCAACCGCGTGCTGCGCGGCCTGTACCCGCCGGGCTCGACCATCAAACCGGCGGTGGCAATTGCTGGCCTGGATGCTGGCGTTGTGACCGCGTCGAGTCGGGTGTATGACCCAGGCTATTACCAGTTGCCCAACTACGATCACAAATACCGTAACTGGAACCGTACCGGTGACGGCTACGTCGATCTCGACACGGCGATCATGCGGTCCAACGACACCTACTTCTACGACCTGGCCCACAAGCTGGGAATCGATCGCTTGTCGGCGTACATGACCAAGTTCGGCATCGGCCAGAAGGTCTCGCTGGACATGTTCGAAGAGTCACCGGGGCTGATGCCGACACGGGAATGGAAGCGTGCAACCCGACGTCAGGCCTGGTACCCGGGCGAAACGCTGATTCTGGGGATCGGTCAGGGCTACATGCAGTCCACGCCATTGCAACTGGCCCAGGCCACGGCGCTGGTCGCGAGCAAGGGTGTCTGGAACCGTCCGCACCTGGCCAAGACCGTCGAAGGCGAGCGGCCCAAGGATGAAAACCCGATTCCGGACATCGTCCTGCGCGACCCGTCCGACTGGACCAGGGTCAACCACGGCATGCAGCAGGTGATGCACGGTGCCCGGGGTACGGCGCGCAAGGCGGCGATCGGTGCGCAATACCGCATCGCGGGTAAAAGTGGTACGGCCCAGGTGGTCGCGATCAAGCAGGGCGAGAAGTACGATCGCTCCAAGGTTCAGGAACGCCATCGCGACCACGCCTTGTTCGTCGGCTTCGCACCGGCCGACGACCCGAAAATCGTAGTGTCGGTGATGGTCGAGAACGGTGAGTCCGGTTCCGGCGTCGCCGCGCCCGTGGTGCGTCAAATCATGGACGCCTGGCTTCTGGACCAGGACGGTCGGTTGAAGGCCGAATACGCCAGCCCTATCAGTGCGGAGGCTACGGCCCGTGAAGAGTAATTTCGATCGCATCCTCTCCAGCGAGGATGTGATGCGTCGCCGCGCGACGCTGTTGCAACGCATGCACATTGATGGCCCGCTGCTGATCCTGCTGCTGACCCTCGCCGCCGGTAGCCTGTTCGTGCTGTATTCGGCCAGTGGCAAGAGCTGGGACCTGCTGGCCAAGCAAGCCACTTCGTTCGGCATCGGCCTGGTGTCGATGATCGTCATCGCCCAGTTCGAGCCGCGTTTCATGGCTCGTTGGGTGCCGGTCGGTTATGTAATCGGCGTGCTGTTGCTGGTGGTGGTGGACGTCATGGGCCACAACGCCATGGGCGCCACGCGCTGGATCAACATTCCGGGCGTGATTCGCTTCCAGCCTTCGGAGTTCATGAAGATCCTGATGCCGGCGACCATCGCCTGGTACTTGTCCAAGCGCACCTTGCCGCCGCAGCTCAAGCATGTGGGTGTCAGTCTGTTCCTGATCGGTTTACCGTTCATTCTGATCGTGCGCCAGCCGGACCTCGGCACTTCGTTGCTGATCCTCGCTGGCGGCGCATTCGTGTTGTTCATGGGGGGGCTGCGCTGGCGCTGGATCCTCAGCGTGCTCGCCGCGGCGGTGCCGGTGGCAGTCGCCATGTGGTACTTCGTCATGCACGATTACCAGAAACAGCGCGTTCTGACGTTCCTCGACCCGGAAAGTGATCCGCTGGGCACCGGCTGGAACATCATTCAGTCCAAAGCCGCGATCGGTTCCGGTGGCGTGTTTGGCAAAGGCTGGCTGCTCGGCACTCAGTCGCACCTGGACTTCCTGCCGGAAAGCCACACCGACTTCATCATTGCGGTCATGGGCGAAGAATTCGGCCTGGTCGGCATCTGCGCACTGCTGCTGATTTACTTGTTGTTGATCGGTCGTGGGCTGGTGATTACCGCCCAGGCCCAGACATTGTTCGGCAAATTGCTCGCGGGCAGCCTGACCATGACGTTTTTTGTTTACGTTTTCGTCAACATCGGTATGGTCAGTGGCCTGTTGCCGGTCGTGGGGGTGCCGTTGCCGTTCATTAGCTACGGAGGAACTTCGCTGGTAACGCTGCTGTCAGCGTTTGGGGTTTTGATGTCGATCCATACCCATCGTAAGTGGATCGCACAGGTTTGAATAAGGTGAAGATGTCAATGCAAGTAATGCGTGGCTGGGCGACTCGATACGCGCCGTGGGTCGGCCTGGTAAGCATCCTTGGCACAGCGCAGGACGCGTTGGCCGGCGATTACGAAGGCTCACCCCAGGTGGCCGAATTCGTCGGTGAAATGACCCGCGACTACGGTTTTGCCGGTGAACAGCTGATGGGCGTGTTCCGCGAAGCCGAGCGCAAGCAGTCGATTCTGGACGCGATCTCGAAGCCTGCCGAACGGGTCAAGCAGTGGAACGAATATCGCCCGATGTTCATCACCGATGCGCGCATCGCCCGTGGTGTGGATTTCTGGCGTCAACACGAGGCCGTTCTGGCCCGTGCTGAGCAGGAATACGGCGTTCCTGCGCAGGTGATCGTTTCGATCATCGGTGTTGAGACCTTTTTCGGCCGCAATACCGGCAATTTCCGGGTGATCGACGCCTTGTCGACCCTGGGTTTCGACTATCCTCCCCGTGCCGAATTCTTCCGCAAGGAATTGCGTGAGTTCCTGTTACTGGCCCGTGAGGAACAGGTCGATCCGCTGACCCTCAAAGGCTCATACGCCGGCGCAATGGGCTTGCCACAGTTCATGCCGAGCAGTTTTCGCGCCTATGCGGTGGACTTCGACGGTGATGGCCACATTAATATCTGGACCAATCCTGACGATGCCATTGGCAGCGTCGCCAGTTATTTCAAGCGTCACGGCTGGGTCGCCGGCGAGCCGGTGGTCAGCCGGGCCGATGTGCGTGGCGAGCAAGTGGACGAAGGTTTGACGACGGGCATCGAGCCGACTAAAACGGTCGGGGAGTTGCGAGCCTTGGGCTGGTCGAGTCATGATGCGCTGCGCGATGATATGCCGGTCACGGCTTTCCGCCTGGAAGGTGACAATGGCACTGAATACTGGATGGGCCTGAAGAATTTTTACGCAATCACGCGTTATAACCGCAGCGTGATGTACGCCATGGCGGTACATCAACTGTCTGAACAGCTGGTCCAAGCACGGGGCGTCAAGTAATGCGGGCATTGCCTATGAATAAACCCCTGAAGCTGATGGCATTTGCCGCGTTGGCGATGCTGGTCGCCAGTTGTTCGACCAGCCGCGCGCCGGCTCAGAAATCTTCATCCCCCGCCGTGCGCTCGACGCCGGGGCTGGACATCAACCGTGCGCACAAAGATGGCGCGCCGTGGTGGGACGTCGACGTATCGCGCATCCCGGATGCCACGCCGACCCTGCACTCCGGTCCTTATAAAGCCAACCCGTACACCGTGCTGGGCAAGACGTACTTCCCGTTGCAGGAATCCAAGACCTATGTCGCCTCGGGCACGGCGTCCTGGTACGGCACCAAATTCCACGGGCAGAACACCGCCAATGGCGAGGTGTATGACCTGTACGGCATGAGTGCCGCCCACAAGACATTGCCACTGCCAAGTTACGTTCGGGTGACTAACCTGGACAACAACAAGAGCGTGGTCCTGCGGGTCAACGATCGTGGGCCGTTCTACTCGGACCGCATCATTGACTTGTCCTACGCAGCCGCGAAAAAACTCGGTTACGCCGAAACCGGCACAGCGCGGGTCAAGGTCGAGGGCATCGATCCGCAACAGTGGTGGGCACAAAAGGGCCGTCCGGCGCCTTTGATGCTCAACGAGCCGCAAGTAGCGCAAAATGCCGCGCCGACGATTACCGCTTCGGCTGGCACCGTCGAGCAATGGACGCCTCCGCCGCAGCAACATGCGGCGGCCGTAGTGCCCGTGCAGATTGATGCAAAAAAAAACGCTTCTGTACCAGCCTCTGGCCAGTATCTGCAGGTGGGCGCGTTCGCCAACCCGGACGCTGCAGAACTCCTGAGATCGAAGCTCAGCGGGATGGTGAGCGCTCCGGTGTTCATCAGCTCGATCGTGCGCAACCAGCAGACCTTGCACCGGGTGCGCCTGGGGCCGATCGGTTCGCCGGGTGAAATCCAGCAAGTGCAGAACAGCGTGCGTCTGGCCAATCTCGGTTCACCGAGCGTGGTCACCGCCGAATAATACGTAATACTTGAGTGACGGTTCGCTTGCGGTTTGGGGGGTGGACCTGGTTGTTGGCTCGTTGAAGAACAAAAGCCCGGCAAGGGTTCTGAGTGAGCAACTGAACACGCGATGGCCCGTTAGAAGGTCATCTAGATTAGTTTTGCCTTCGGGCAGTTTCCATTAGCGATTTCGAGAGACGGATGAACATCACCACCTTTGCCAAACGCCTGTGCCTTCTAGTTCCGCTGCTCCTCTCACCTGCCGCATTTGCGGTCGAGATGATGCCGTCGCCGCCACAACTGGCCGCCAAAGCCTATGTGCTCATGGATGCCAGCAGCGGCAACGTGCTGGTAGAGAACAACGGTGATCAGCGTCTGCCGCCAGCCAGCCTGACCAAGCTGATGACCGCGTACATCGCGACCCTGGAAATCCGTCGTGGCCAGATCGGTGAAAACGATCCGGTGACCGTCAGCGAAAACGCCTGGCGTACCGGCGGTTCGCGGATGTTCATCAAGGTCGGCTCGCAAGTCACTGTCAGCGACCTGCTGCACGGCATCATCATTCAGTCGGGTAACGACGCCAGTGTTGCGCTCTCCGAGCACATCGCCGGCAGCGAAGACGCCTTCGCCGACATGATGAACAAAACCGTGGCCGACCTTGGCATGACCAACAGCCACTTCATGAACCCGACCGGCCTGCCGAACCCTGAGCACTACTCGTCGGCTCACGACATGGCCGTGCTGGCTCGCGCGATCATCCACGAAGACCCGGCTCACTATGCGATCTACTCGCAGAAAGAGTTCTTCTGGAACGGCATCAAGCAACCGAACCGCAACCTGCTGCTGTGGCGTGACAAGACCGTCGACGGTCTGAAAACCGGTCACACCGACGAAGCCGGCTACTGCATGGTGTCTTCGGCCGTACGTGATGGCATGCGCCTGATCGCCGTGGTGTTCGGCACCAACAGCGAAGTGGCACGTGCCTCTGAAACCCAGAAGCTGCTGACCTACGGTTTCCGCTTCTTCGAAACCCAGACCTTCTATCAGAAAGGCGCCGAGCTGGCTCAGTCTCCTGTCTGGAAAGGCAGCACCAATCAAGTCAAGGCTGGCCTGGCTGAAGACTTGACTATGACCCTGCCAAAAGGCCAGCTGAAAAAGCTCGCCGCCAGCATGACCATGAACCCGCAACTGGTTGCGCCAATCGCCAAGGGCGACGTGATCGGTAAAGTCGAAGTGAAACTGGATGACAAGGTGGTGCACAGCGCCGACCTGATCGCCCTGGACGCTGTCGAGGAGGGTGGTATCTTCCGCCGCATGTGGGATAGCATCCGTCTATTCTTCTACGGCTTGTTCAACTGAATTAGTGTGGACTTGCATGGCCCCGCTCCAGTCCGGAGCGGGGCCATGTTCGTTGCCACGGCTTACGAGGCCGTTACGCCATGACAGATACCGAAGTAAAGGCGCCAAAGATCGAATTCCCCTGCGCGGATTACCCAATCAAGGTGATCGGCGATACCGGCGTGGGTTTCAAGGACAAGATCATTGCGATCCTTGAGAAACACGCGACCGTTGACCACAAGACCCTGGCCGAGCGCCAGAGCACCAACGGCAAGTACACCACTATTCAGTTGCACATCATCGCCACCGGTCAAGAACAGCTGTACGACATCAACAGCGAGTTGCGGGCTACCGGTTTCGTGCACATGGTGCTGTGATGTCTGGCACGCTGGGCTTTCGCGAGCTCGGCCAGATGGCTTACGAGCCGGTCTGGCATGCCATGCAACGCTTCACCAACGAACGCGGCAGCGATGCCGCGGACGAGATCTGGCTGGTCGAACATCCGCCGGTGTTCACTCAAGGCCAGGCTGGCAAGGCCGAGCACTTGCTGCTTCCGGGGGATATCCCGGTGGTGCAGGTCGATCGCGGTGGTCAGGTGACTTACCACGGTCCCGGCCAATTGGTGGCCTATCTGCTGCTCGACGTGCGCAAACTCGGGTTCGGTGTGCGTGACCTGGTCACCCGCATGGAACACTGCCTGATCGAGCTGCTGGCCAGCTACGGCGTGACCGCGGCGGCCAAGCCTGATGCACCGGGTGTCTACGTCAACGGGGCGAAAATAGCGTCCCTGGGTTTGCGGATCCGCCACGGTTGCTCCTTCCATGGCCTGGCCCTGAACGTGGACATGAACCTGGAACCGTTTCGACGGATTAATCCCTGCGGTTACGCCGGGCTGGCGATGACCCAGCTGAGCGATCACGCAGGATCGATTGAATTTGCCGAGGTAAGTGCCCGGCTGCGCGCGCAGCTCGTCAAACACCTCGACTATGCTGAGCAGACGACCCTAACGGGCGGAATCGACTGATATGACTACTGATGCAGTGCAAACCATGATCCCGACGCTCGATGTTACCGAGCGTCCGGCCCCGCGTGCCAAGGTTGAAGCCGGCGTCAAGCTGCGCGGCGCCGAGAAGGTTGCACGCATCCCGGTAAAGATCATTCCGACGACCGAACTGCCCAAGAAACCTGACTGGATCCGCGTGCGCATCCCGGTTTCGCCGGAAGTCGACCGCATCAAGGCCCTGCTGCGCAAACACAAGCTGCACAGCGTCTGCGAAGAAGCGTCCTGCCCGAACCTCGGCGAGTGCTTCTCCGGCGGCACCGCGACCTTCATGATCATGGGCGACATCTGCACCCGTCGCTGCCCGTTCTGCGACGTGGGCCACGGTCGTCCGAAGCCACTGGACGTCAACGAGCCGGAAAGCCTGGCCATCGCCATCGCCGACCTGAAACTCAAGTACGTGGTGATCACCTCGGTAGACCGCGACGACCTGCGTGACGGCGGTGCCCAGCACTTTGCCGACTGCATCCGCGAGATCCGCAAGCTGTCGCCGAACGTGCAGCTCGAAACCCTGGTCCCGGACTACCGTGGCCGCATGGACGTCGCGCTGGAAATCACCGCGGCCGAGCCACCGGATGTGTTCAACCACAACCTGGAAACCGTGCCTCGCTTGTACAAGGCCGCGCGTCCGGGTTCGGACTACCAGTGGTCGCTGACCCTGCTGCAACGCTTCAAGCAGATGATGCCGCACATTCCGACCAAGTCCGGCCTGATGCTGGGTCTGGGTGAAACCGACGAAGAAGTCATCGAAGTCATGAAGCGCATGCGCGAACACGACATCGACATGCTGACCCTGGGCCAATACCTGCAACCGTCCCGCAGCCACTTGCCGGTTCAGCGTTTCGTGCACCCGGACACCTTCGCCTGGTTCGCCGAGGAAGGTTACAAGATGGGCTTCAAAAACGTCGCTTCCGGCCCGCTGGTACGTTCCTCGTATCACGCCGACGAGCAGGCGAAGCTGGTTAAAGCTGAATTGATGTCTTCTCTGTAATAAAGCGCCCGCAAGGTTTTTCAGCCTTGCGGGCGTTTTTGTTGGCCGTGCCTACGGCCACTACAGTCTTTTCCTGCAACCTGCGGGGCGACTGATCCTCTTCTGTTTGTCCCCGTTCCTGACTACTGTGTGTGCTGAAGTTTTTCGCGCAGGGAGATTCATGGATGACCGTTCGACCGACTCACACGCTGTTTCCTCACTCACCCGTTCCGGCCTTGCCCTCGGAAGGGCTGATCGGCGTCATTGCGCCTGCCGGTCCGGCCGGGCTCGATACCGATAGAGCCGTGGCCTGGATGCGCGCTCGTGGTTATGCGCTGCGGATATTCCCCGGAGTGTACGAGCAGGATGGCTACCTGGCCGGTAGCGACGACGTGCGGCTCAATGACTTGCACGCGGCGTTCGCCGACACCGAAGTCGACGCGATCATTTGTCTGCGTGGCGGTTACGGCACGCCGCGGTTGCTCGATCGCATCGATTTCGAGTTGCTGCAAAACAACGCCAAGCCGTTCATCGGTTACAGCGACATCACGGCGCTGCACGTGGCAATCAGTCGTTATGCCGGTTTTGTGACCTTTCACGGTCCGCTGCTCAATGCCGATCTGCTGGGCGAGAAGCAAAAACCGACCGAGTCTTCGTTTTTCAACATGCTCAGAGGGCATATGAAGGCGGGCAGTGTGATTTCGCACCCCGTGGCCTACCCGTTGACCACGATCGAGCCAGGCATTGCTCACGGGCGTTTGCTGGGGGGCAATCTGTCGATGATAGCCGCGACCATGGGCACGCCATATGAGATGGAAGCTGAAGGCGTCATTCTTTTTATTGAGGACATCAACGAGCCGCTGTATCGCATCGACCGCTTGCTGACTCACCTGCGTCTGGCCGGCACGCTCGGCAAATTGCGCGGGGTTTTGGTGGGGGATGTGGCGGGGGTTGATGCGGTGGCGCTGGAGCGTTTGCTCAAGCAGACATTCGAGTCGTTGCGGATTCCGGTGCTGGCCGGGTGGCGCAGCGGGCATTGCGATCCGAACCTGACGTTGCCGATGGGCGCGCTGGTTCGATTGGATGCGGGGAAGAAGGAATTGGTGTTGGAGCAGGATGTTGTAATCAAGCGGTAGAACTGTAGTGCCTGATAGTCAGTCTTCGCGGGCAAGCCTCGCTCCTACAGATTGCGTGATCTGTAGGAGCGAGGCTTGCCCGCGAAGCTTTTAACGGTTACGCAGGCCTTCAAGCAACTTGTGCGTCGGATACCCGTCCGCCGGCCAGCCAAACGACTGCTGTGCACTGCGGATCGCTTTGCGGGTGTTGGCGCCGATAATCCCGTCAGCAGTGCCCGCATCGTAATTCTGTGCGCTCAGCAGGCTTTGCAGTTCGATCCGCTCGGTGCGGCTCAACGGCAAATCATCTTTTGGCCACGCTCCGCTGATCAGGCCCGCCCCGTTGAAACGCTCGGACAATAGGCTCACCGCCAAGGCATAAGACGACGAGTTGTTGTACTTGAGGATCGCGCGGAAGTTGTCGAGCACCAGGAACGCCGGGCCACGATAACCGGCCGGCAGCAGCAGGGCAGCAGACAGGTGTTCGGAACCTGCCGGAACCTGGGCGCCATTGGGCAGCGAGACACCTAACTGTTGCCATTCAGCGACGCTCTTGCGAATCGTGCCGTCGGCCAGAACGTAGTTGAAGCTACCCGGCAACTGCACTTCGAAGCCCCATGGCTGGCCTCTCTGCCAGCCGGAGCTTTGCAGGTAGTGTGCGGTCGACGCCAGCGCATCGGCGGGGCTGTTCCAGATGTCGCGGCGACCGTCACCATCGAAGTCCACGGCGTGGGTGTTGTAGGTGGTCGGGATGAACTGGGTCTGGCCCATGGCGCCGGCCCAGGAGCCGAGCATTTTCTCTGGCTCGATATCGCCTTGCTGCAGGATTTGCAGGGCAGCGATCAGTTGCGCATGAGCAAAGCCTGGACGCCGGCCTTCGTAGGCCAGGGTCGCCAGGGAGTTGATCACTGACTTGCTGCCCTGGAACTGACCGAAGTTACTCTCCATGCCCCACACCGACACCAATGCCTGGCGATCGACGCCGTAGCGCTGTTCGATGCTTTGCAGAATGTCGGCGTATTGGCTGACCAGCGCCTGACCTTTGCGTACCCGCAGGGGCGACAGAGCACCATCGAGGTATTCCCACACCGGGCGGGAGAATTCGGGCTGGCTGCGATCGGCGCGGATCACGCTGTTGTCCAGGCTGATATTGGCGAAGGCGCGGTCGAACAGATCGGCGCGAATGCCGGCGGCCAGCGCATCCTTGCGGAAACCCGCCTGCCATTCGGCAAAGGTCTGGGTGGGCTGGATGTCGAGGTTTTCACCGGTCGGCACCACGGGCGGAATGACCGCAGGGGCTGTCGCGACGGGAAGGGTCTGAAGCGGCTGGGCGTCGGCGGCGGTCGGTTTTTCCGCGCAGGCGACAAGCAAAATGAGGCTGGAGGCAGCGATCAGTTGGCGCAGGGGCCAACGACGGGAAAGACAAAGGGGCATGCACAGGTCCAGGGAGTACGAATCAGGTGCAGACCTTAACATGTTGAGCGGACGCTTGCCTTTCAGGCCGCCAGAAAGTAAGAAGCCTCCCAGCTATTAGACTGGAAGGCTTCGCGGCGGTAGCTGCCTTTGCCCTTGCCGGCTCGTTCCTGACGGCTGCGGAACAGTGGCTGGGCGATGATGGATTTGGCCTTGTTGGGGCCATGTTTGGATGGCTTTTTGCTCATGGTGATTGCTCGCGTGTGAGGTTGGTTTTTGCGGGGGAAATAATCTGCTGAAGTTGCGGGTCTGTCCAGCCCCACATTGTGTAGGACCTTTCGGACGCCTTCGCGGGCAAGCCTCGCTCCTACGGATCACGCTACCTGTAGGAGCGAGGCTTGCCCGCGAATGGCCGTTATGCAGTCGAACGCCTTACTCGCCGGGCAGCGACAGGCGTTGGCCAGCCATCAACAACGACAACCGACTCAAACTCATCCACGGCGACCCGGCCGCCTGACCCTTGATCTGCGCATCAATGCGCTGCGCTTCCAGCAACAACTGCGCCCAGCGTTGCGCCGGGTAGCGTTGCAGGGCTTTGCTCATCAGCGGTTTGCGCTTGTCCCAGACCGGCGGACGGGCCTGGCTGAAGGCTTTGTCCAGTGGCACACCCTGGCTGTACTGCAGCGAAAGGTTGGCCAGCAGACGCAGTTCCCGGGCCAGCGCCCAGAGAATCACGGGGGGTTCGACGCCTTCACCGCGCAGCCCTTCGAGGATGCGCAGGGCATGGGCGGCTTCGCCGTTGAGAATCGCGTCGGTCAGGCCAAAGACATCGAAGCGCGCACTGTCGGCCACCGCCGCTTGCACGGTCTCGACGGTGATCTGGCCACCTTCGGCCATCAGCTTGAGCTTTTCGATTTCCTGGGCGGCGGCCAGCAGGTTGCCTTCCACTCGCGCGGCAATCAGTTCCACGGCATCCTGGCTGGCAGAAAGCCCGGCCTGGGACAACCGTTGACGAATCCAGCTCGGCAACTGGTTGGCATCCACCGGCCAGATCTGCACGAACTGCGTCTGCTGTCCTTCGACCAGCGCCTTGCCCCACTTGGTTTTCTGCGCGCTGCCATCCAGCTTGGGCAGGCTGATCAGCAGCACCGTGTCTTCGGCCGGGCGCGAGCAGTACTCGATGAACGCGGCGGCACCTTTGTCACCGGGTTTGCCGGACGGCAATCGCAGTTCCAGCAGGCGCTTTTCGGCAAACAACGACATGCTCGCGCCGGCCTGCAGCAACGTACCCCAGTCGAAACTGGCGTCGGCGGCGAAGACCTGGCGTTCGTCGAAGCCCTGTTGACGAGCGGCTGCACGAATGGCGTCGGCGGCTTCCTGGCACAGCAACGGGTCATCACCACTGATGATGTAGACCGGTGCGAGGGCACCTTGCAGGTGTTTACCGAGTTGGGCGGGGGCGAGTTTCATAAGAGAGGGCGAACGGGGCGCCTGGGCGCCCCGTAAGTCTTACTGCTGCGGAATTTCGATGGGCGACTGACGCGGGGTTTCCGCTTCAGCTTTCTGCGCCGCTTCCAGTGCCTGGGCTTCGGCTTTTGCCTTGGCGTCGGCGGTCTGTTGCAGCTGGTCCAACTGAGTCGGCGTGAGTTGTGACAGGCGCAGCATCATGCGTTGAACCAACTCGCGACGGCTTTCTACGCGAGCAGTAACGGCTTCCTGGTCGGAACCCACCAGGTTGTTGCCGTCGTGGATGAAGATCTTCTGCACTTCGAGCTTGTCGCTCAGCAGCGGCAGGTTTTGTGCGCCACGGATGTCGTAGCTCAGCACGGTGCTCACCTGATATTCGCCAGTACGGCCGGCACCGGCGTAGCTGAGGATGCGCTGGCTTTCCTGTTCATCGGTCAGCACCAGTTTGTACGGCGCTCCGGTGTAAACCTTGACGCCGCTGCTTTGCAGCACTTGACGCAATTGCGTCACGGTTTCGCCGTAGGCGTTGCGGGCGCTCAGATCGAGCTCCTTGATCGCCAGTTCATTGGTGCCGGTGCCGCGCAGCTGGAAACCGCAGGCGCTCAACAGGACTGCAAGGCCCATCACCAGCAGATTGCGTTTGATCATCTTGTTGCTCCCCTTGAAACCATGTGGGCCGATCGTGCGGCCCGAAAGGTTTTACTCGGCGCCAGGCTCACCTGGCGCCTGATCCAATTTTAGCTGGCGACGATATTGACCAGTTTCCCGGGCACTACAATCACTTTACGAATAGTCAGGCCGTCGACGAAGCGCAGCACGTTCTCGTTGATACGGGCAGCGGCTTCGACTTCTTCGCGAGTCGCGGTGGCCGGCATTTCGATCTGGCCGCGCAGCTTGCCGTTGACCTGGATGACCAGCGTCAGGCTGTCCTGCACCAGCGCGGTTTCGTCCACCACCGGCCAGCCGGCGTCGATCACAGGGCCAGCGTGACCCAGTTGATTCCACAGCTCGTGGCTGATGTGCGGGGTGATCGGAGCCAGCAGCAACGTCACGGCTTCCAGACCGTCGTGAACCAGTGCGCGATCCTGTTCGGTGCCTTGCGCGGCTTTTTCCAGCACGTTCATCAGCGTCATCACCTGAGCGATGGCGGTGTTGAATTTGTGGTTCTGGCCGACGTCGTGGCTGGCCTGCTTGATGGCCAGGTGGATCGAACGGCGAATGGCTTTCTGCTCGTCGTTCAGGCTGGCGACGTCCAGTTTGCCCGGCAGGCCCTGGGTGACGTGGGCTTGAGCGAGGCGCCAGACGCGCTTGAGGAAACGGTGCGAACCTTCGACGCCGGAATCGGACCATTCCGCGCTCATGTCAGGTGGCGAGGCGAACATCATGAACAGGCGGCAGGTGTCTGCACCGAACTGGTCAATCATCGACTGAGGGTCGACGCCGTTGTTCTTCGACTTGGCCATCTTCTCGGTGCCGCCGATTTCCACCGGCAGGCCGTCTGCGATCAGCTTGGCGCTGATGACCTTGGCCTTGCTGTCGCGTTCGAGTTCGACGTCCGCCGGGTTGAACCAGGTGTAGGCACCGTTGGCTTCGCGACGATAGTAAGTCTCGGCGATCACCATGCCTTGGGTCAGCAGGTTCTTGAACGGCTCGTTGGAGTTCACCAGGCCTTCGTCACGCATCAGCTTGTGGAAGAAGCGCGCGTAGAGCAGGTGAAGAATGGCGTGTTCGATACCGCCGATGTACTGATCCACCGGCAACCAATGGTCGGCCGCGGATTTTTCCACCAGGCCGCCTTCATAGTGCGGCGAGGCGTAACGGGCGTAGTACCACGACGACTCGACGAAGGTGTCCATGGTGTCGGTTTCACGCTTGGCAGGCTGGCCGCATTTCGGGCAAGCGCACTCGTAGAACTCAGGCATGCGCGCCAGCGGCGAACCGGCGCCATCCGGCACCACGTCTTCCGGCAGTACCACAGGCAATTGATCTTCCGGGACCGGCACATCACCGCAGGTGGTGCAGTGAATGATCGGGATCGGGCAGCCCCAGTAGCGCTGACGGCTGATGCCCCAGTCGCGCAGGCGGAACTGGGTACGCGAAGCGCCAAGGTTCTTCTTGATCAGCGCAACTTCGATGGCGTCGAAGGCACCTTCGAAGTCCAGACCGTCGAATTCACCGGAGTTGATCAGCGTGCCGTGCTCGCCATAGGCGTCTTGCCACGGGGCCGGGTTGGTCTCGCCGGAGCTGGTGCGCACCACCGATTTGATCGGCAGGTCGTACTTGTGGGCGAACTCGAAATCGCGCTCGTCGTGAGCTGGCACAGCCATGACCGCGCCATCGCCGTAGTGCATCAGCACATAGTTGGCGACCCATACAGGCAGCTTCTCGCCAGTCAGCGGGTGCTCGACGAACAGGCCGGTAGGCAGGCCTTTCTTCTCTTGCGTGGCGACGTCGGCTTCGGCAACGCTGCCGCCCTTGCATTCGGCGATAAACGCTTGCAGCTCAGGGTTGTTCTGCGCGGCCAGGGTGGCCAAATGGTGTTCGGCGGCCACGGCAACGTAGGTGGCGCCCATCAGGGTGTCCGGACGGGTGGTGAACACCTTCAGCGCGCCGGTTTCGCCGATGGAGTCGACGTTGTACGGGAACTGCACTTCCATGCCGCGGGATTTGCCGATCCAGTTGCGCTGCATGGTCTTGACCTGTTCAGGCCAGCCAGTCAGTTCGTCGAGGCTCTCCAGCAGCTCATCCGCGTAGGCGGTGATCTTGAAGTAGTACATCGGGATTTCGCGCTTTTCGATCAGCGCGCCGGAACGCCAGCCGCGACCGTCGATCACCTGTTCGTTGGCCAGAACGGTCTGGTCGACCGGGTCCCAGTTCACGGTGCCGCTTTTTTTGTAGATCACGCCTTTTTCGAACAGGCGAGTGAACAGCCATTGTTCCCAGCGGTAGTAATCAGGCTTGCAGGTGGTTACCTCGCGGGACCAGTCCACCGCCAGGCCCAGGCTGCGCAGCTGGGTTTTCATGTAGGCGATGTTTTCGTAGGTCCACTTGGCGGGCGCTACGTTGTTCTTCATCGCGGCGTTTTCCGCCGGCATGCCGAAGGCGTCCCAACCCATGGGTTGCAGGACGTTCTTGCCTTGCATGCGCTGATAGCGGGAGATCACGTCGCCGATGGTGTAGTTGCGCACGTGCCCCATGTGTAGCTTGCCGCTGGGGTAAGGGAACATCGACAGGCAGTAGAAAGTCTCCTTGCCTGGCTGTTCACTGACTTCAAAGGACTTTTGCTCGTCCCAGAACGACTGGGCGGCGGCTTCGATTTCACGGGGCTGATATTGTTCGTGCATGGCTACTTTTGAACTGAATAGGGGTGGCCTAATCCTCTTCAATGCAACGCTGGACGGTGACGACGCCAAATTGGCGTTTCGGTGCCCAGACGAGCTGGAAGTGGAGTTACAGGAAGCGCCGTAGCATACATGACCGCGCTCTGCCGAGGGAAACCCTGATTGCACCCCGAGGGCCGTTGGTCGCGGCACTCAGCCGGTTTGTTCATGGAAGCTAAGCTCTAAATGGGGAGCGATTCTTATCTTCAATGAGGTGAGGGATGGCCGAGTCACAGCAAAAAGTCACGAAACCGGTGCTGTATGAAAGACTGATCGATCGTCTGGGGATGGCCCTGGACGCTGCAAAAACCGCTGACCGGCTACGCGATGAGCGTCCCTTGGAGCTGGAACTGCGTGGGTTGAGCCCCGCAGAGTTTGCACTGGTCAAAGCCTATCTGGATCGCAGTGAACGTGAAACACACGGATGCTTGTCCGCAGCAGTGAAGCAACTCGACGCACCACGTTCGGCCAAGATCATCTGGCTCAAGGACAAGGCACCTGGCAGGGACTCGGAAAAGGTCCGGTCTCTGCAATTCAAGTAACGGCTACAAGCCATGACCCATGGTTTATTCAAAGCATAATCCTTCCGCATTTGTTGTCGCATTGCGTCAACCCACTTAGGCTTCGGGCATCTTATGGAGATGCTCGATGCCTTTTCGCTATTTCGTGAAACAACTTCTTTTGCCCCCCGGCATTCTGTTGCTGTTGCTGGCTCTTGCGTGGTGGTTGCGCCGCTCAAGGCCAAGGCTTGCGGGCGTGTGCTTTGCCTTGGGTTTCGGCGGCTTCTTATTGATGAGTTTGCCGGTGGTGGTGCAGTGGGGCGCCAAGGCCCTGGAAAGTGAGCCGCCACTGGCACGCGAGGAGTGGGCCACTCTGGGTCAGCGCGCGGATGCGATTGTGCTGCTGGGTTCCGGGCGTGAGCGTGGCGATACTGCCTGGGGGGCTGATCAGCCGACGGGTATTGGTCTGGAGCGTGAACGATATGCTGCACGCCTGGCCAAGGCTTCCGGGTTGCCCATTCTCACCAGCGGCGGCCTGCATTACGGCACGCCGCCCACTGAAGCGAAGTTGATGGCGGATTCGTTGCTCGATGATTTCGGCGTGACCGTGCGTTGGCAGGAAGGGCGTAGCCGCACGACCTGGGAGAACGCGCAGTTCAGCGCCGAGGTGTTGTTGCCGCAGGGAATCAAGCGGGTAGTGGTGGTCACACAAGCCTGGCACATGCCGCGATCGGTCTGGAGCTTTGAACAGGCAGGGTTTGAAGTGGTGCCGGCGCCGGTGGGGTTTTTAGGCGTGGACAATGCCCGGCCGCTGGGCGGCTGGATGCCGGAATTCAAGTCGATCTGGCAGAGCGGGCAATTGTTGAATGAAGCGGTGGGGCAAATCGGGTATTCGATGTTTTACCGCTGAAAATCAAAAGATCGCAGCCTCGTTTCACTCGACAGCTGCTACAGG
>NZ_JBUBUV010000003.1:0-96091 GCF_054897715.1 Pseudomonas sp. RT6P73
GCCGCTACCTGCAGCAGCGTAACGACGGCCGTGGGGTTTTCTTTGCCACCGGCACACCAATCAGCAACACGATTGCTGAGCTGTACACCATGCAGCGCTACATGCAGTACGACGAATTGAAGGCCCGCGGAATTGTCCACTTTGACGCATGGGCTAGTACCTTTGGCCAGGTCGTATCGGGGTGGGAGCTCGACGCTACTGGCGTCAACTACAAACTGAACAGCCGATTCTCGAAGTTTCAAAATGTCCCGGAACTGATGGCACAGTACCGAGTGTTTGCTGACGTCATCACGAAGGCAGATCTCGATCGCCAGGCACAAGAGCGGGGTAGCCGATTCCCGGTACCGCGTGTGAAAGGCGGTCGACCACAGAACATTGTGGTTGAGCGATCGGAAGATCAAGCCGAGTTCATGGGTGTGCAGTCTGTGATGAAAGACCTGCAGGGCCAGACGGTGTACCGCGCCGATGGGATCATGATGAAGGAGTGGAACAAGGGCTCAATCATCCATCGCATGGAGAACCTTCCGAAAGATCCTCGAATTGACAACCCGCTGAAGATCACCAATGAAGCACGAAAGGCAGGCCTCGACTTCCGACTGATCGATCCAAACGCTGACGACCACCCAGGTAGCAAAATCAACGTCGCGGTCGAGAATATTCACCGGATCTGGTCCGAGTGGAATGACCGCAAAGGCACCCAGCTTGTGTTCTGCGATCTGTCTACGCCGAAGCTGAAAAGAAGCTCAGTGGTCGTTGCTTCTGGCGATGAAGATGAAACGGACGACGATCTGCCGGCAATTTCCATGGACGAACTCCTGGCCAATGGATCTTCATTCAGCGTGTATGACGACATCAAAGCCAAGTTGATTGCCCGGGGCATACCCGATCACCAGGTGCGCTTCATTCACGAGGTCAGCACCGACCTGCAGAAGTCCAAGCTGTTCGATGAAATCAACAGAGGAGATGTTCGAATCTGCTTGGGATCGACCGCGAAAATGGGCGCGGGCACAAACGTACAACGGAGATTGGTCGCGGAGCATCACCTTGATGCCCCATGGCGTCCCAGCGACTTGGAGCAGCGCGAAGGCCGCATCATCCGCCAGGGCAACCTGTTCTACGAGCAGGATCCTGACCTCTTCGAGGTTGAGATCCTTCGCTACGCCACAAAGCAGACCTACGACAGCCGGATGTGGCAGACCATCGAATACAAGGCATCTGGCATTGAGCAATTCCGCAAGGGCGATACGCTGCAGCGGGAGATCGAGGACGTGGCCAGCGAAGCGGCCAACGCGGCTGAGATGAAAGCTGCAGCAACTGGTAACCCGCTGATCTTCCTGCAGGTGAAATTGAGTGCCGACCTGAAGAAAATTGAGGCTGTTTACTCAAACCACAAGCGCAACCTGCACAGTCTCGAAAGCCGACTGGATTGGCTCGCCGGCGCCGATTTGCGTGCAGACCGGACCGTGAAACGCTGCAGCGCGGAGATAGATTTGCGTGACGCTAACACCGGTCCTGAGTTCGCTTTCAAGATCAACGACAAGGTGTATCGCGAGAAAGAGCGTGACCATTTGCTCAGCCAGATCATGTACAGCATGAAAAAAGCTGTCGAATCACGCGCCCAGTCGCTGGCCGAAGCCCCTGGAATAATCAAGGTAGGCAATTACCGTGGCTTCGACATCGAGGTCCATGCGCGCCGAGACACCATCCAGTTCTCACTCGCCGGCGTCGACAGCTATGAGCCTGAAAATCTTCGCTACACCGTCGATGACAAATTCAGCCTGGCCGGTTTCACCAGTCGAGTTGACAACTTTCTGGGCAAGTTTGAAGGCTGGAGGCAGGAGGCGGAAGAGTACCGAGTCAAAGAGAAGCTTGAGCATAGTCGTGCGATCGTGGAGAAGGACAAGCCGTTCCCTCAACAAGCAAAACTTGAAATGCTTCGACAGGATGTTCGTGACGTCATGACTGAACTCAAGCTGATACAGGCTGATGACAACCATGTTTCGACTTGGAAACCACTGTCCTATGCAGAGGACGCCAAGCCAACGCAGGAGAAAATGCGACTCCGCATGTAGTGCTTTGAAGGCCGGCCGGCGGCCGGCCTTTTTACTCGCGTAGCGCAACCACTTGGGCGATCGTTGAAGCTCTTTGATGCTCACCGCCGCCGGCGCCTCACGGAGCGCCAAGCCCAGGACGTCGACCAAACCCGCCGCGCGATCGAGCGTGGATCTGCTGGCCAACACCTCACCCTCTCCTGGATATGCTTCACCGGCGATCGCCGGCCGTGCCGGCCGTGCCGATCGGCACCGGCCTCGATCACGATCACCTGCAACAGCTGTCGCCGGCGCCGCCGGCATCGAGCAGCTGACCAGGTGCTGGCCCGGGCACGTCGACCGACGTGCACCAGGTGCGCGATCAGCCGCGGGAAAGAGCAGGGCAGGGCACGGCCACCTGGCGGTGGCCGCCGGTGCCGCCGGCACCTGCAGGAGCACCGATCACCCACGAACCCCACCGCCTGCACGGGGATCCCCTGACCCATCCCCTAACACAGCCCGTGGATTTGTGGATGACGGCCATCACCGGCCGCCGCCGGCGGCCAAACCCATCCCCCCGCCCTTCCCTCCAGGAAGGGAGCGAGTCGGCCTCTGACCCCAACGGCAATGGGGGAGGAGCAACCCCATGACCGCCGGGGGAGCCTTGATCACCAGCCACCTGGTAAAGGGGCGCTGCGCTTCAGTCCTCACCCGTTCGGTGCTCGCCTGCAAGCAGGCTGCGCGCCGCGTGCGGCTTCCGGGCTGACCCTTGACCAGACAACGCTACTCTGTGCGCTTCTACTGGCTTAGCCCAACGGTTTCGGCTGGGCTTGGGTGCAACTGGGCGATCGTTTCCTCGATTAATTCAGTGGCTGAAATACCTTCCATCCACTTTTTGTGGCTTGGGTAATAAGAAAGTCAAAAGCTTCGCGCTTGGTGTAGGCAAACCCCATCGATCGGCCATTGATTTCGTATTCATACTTCTTGTGCGCAGGCCCGACTTCACATCCTGGGACGGTATAGGTCGTCAACGTGGCATCAAGAAGTATCCCGTCGCGCAGGACCTTAAGGTGATCTCTCGACATAATTTTTCCGTGGATTCAGTGCTGATTGCGGAGGGCTGCTTTCGAGGCGTCGCGTTCGATAGCGGCCTGAGTATTCAGGATCGGGAACGAGCCTCCCAAGCCAGGATCGCTCACGACTGCTTTGCTGCACCTGGTGCATTCTTAAATGCAGTAACCCTGCTTGCCGTCAGGATGGCCATGGGCGATTTGAAAGTTGTGTCGGCCTAGCAGGCACAGAATCTTCATAGCGTTTTTCCTATCCGCGATCAATCTTGCAGTGGACTGGTATTACTTGGCGCAAAACCCGTTGGCCATCTCCGCCAATCAATGGCTCCTGTCCTTGCTGGGCGGGTCTATACACGCCATGCCAAGGCGAGTTGGTTTCAGCGTCACCCACTTCGTAGGCGAACCCATTGATGCAAATCTCGGCGCTGGTATCGGCGGTGAGCATTTCAAACTGAATCGGATGTTGCTTAATGACCTGCTGAACCCCCACGGCGCCGATCAGCATCCCGACGCACACACCCAAGGCAGTCGCGGCAATAGTGCTCCAGCGGATCGCTAGGGTTGCTGGCTGAGTTCGTGGTATCACGTTATTTTCCAAGGCTATTTTCCTTCCTGCAATTGGTAGCAATCAAGGCTTCAGCCGCAGCGATGGCGTCTGTATTAAGCCGATACCCGTCGAAGCTGCCTTCGGTTGCCCCCATTTTCTGCCACTCAACAAATTGTGGTCGAAAGTCGCACACGCAGTCAGATTTCAAGTCTTCAGCGAGCATTATCAGCTGATCAATTGGCATGAATGCGGTGAGCAAAGGCCGACCATCGGAGTCCTCAGCTAAGCACTGAAGCGTTTCCTCAATTCGCGCGCTCCAGCGCGCATTTGAACGCAACCAATTCATAATTTCCCCACTGTCTCGTACGACAATTTCAGCATCGGCCAAGGGAACAGAGCAATTGAGCAGGCGGGGCATCTTCATTTGTTCCGCTAAGGAAACCATTTCTGGATCAGTGATTACCTCATCAACGCAGGCGTAGAAGGTGATTGGCATCTTGGTATCAATATGGCTGAGTTTGCTCATTTGGATCTCCACAAAATAGGCTACCAGTGACCACGTCCTGGGAGGCCCAATTAAAGGCGGGTGGTGTGCTGCGGGACTTTCCCCTGTTACCAAAAAGGCGTCAGTGGCACGGACTCGCGACGGTCGAGTGCAGCTTCGTGCTTGTCATGGAATGCTCGGTACGAATCGATGTTCGCCTCGCAAAAGCGCTCCAGTGCTTCTGGGGCCAAGCGCGGGCTGTAGACTTGCGGCGGCTCCTGATCAGCATCGATGAACTGTTGAGTGCCGTCCTCAAACTCTTGTAGCCAGGCCACCGTCACCAGGGTTTCAACCTCGGTGGTGAATGGCCAATCACGGGCGCCGTTTGGGTCAAAAGTTAATGATTCAAAAAACTTGATTGCCTTCAGCCCACGCTCAGTGGGCGGGCCTGAGTGGGGAGCTGATACCAATTCGGTTTTGCCGTCCGGGTAAACTTCGAACTGTGCATTGCAGGCCTCACAGTCTTCGGGCCTTAACGGTAGGTCGTCGTCACGAACCACGCTGATTTGCGTTGCCACTGTACCCGCGCAGTGTGGGCAGGCCACGTCCATGGTCTGCCCAGCAGGCCATACGTGTCTTTTTGTGGCTTGTGATTCCTTCATCGTATTCACCCTTTCCCTTAACTCGTTGCGTCACGCATGTCTGATGCCTTCTGGTAGTGAGTGCGCGCCTGTGGTTTCGCTAGGAGGGCTAGCACCTCCAGTTGTCCGCCGCTCGCAGGCCCTATCGGAGTCGTCCTACACCCACTCCAGAAGGCACCAACTGTTCCTTTTGCAGAATGGCCCACGCAAACCACCTTCTTTGATAGTTTTCGTATAGCAGCTACTATACAAAACATAAATCAGCATCGCCAGCTTATCACCGGTGATGTACACCCGCTGTTGAAGGAGAGGGCTGTGAGAGAAGAAGATTTGACCGTTAAGCAGGCGTTGATCGATGCCGGTTTCGGGGATCAACCAGCGACCTGCCGTGGCGATCTGTACTGGACGTTGACAACACTCATGCAGACCGACTCCGTTAAATACGAAGACCTTGTAGACAGGCTACGCGTGATTCTGAGTTCCGCTGATGCGCTTGACACGGAGGTTGAGCTGGCCAAATTAAAAGCCTTACACAAGGTCATCAAGGCATGTCCGGACTGTGGCAAGCGCCCGGGTATCCTTTCCGGATTGATACCAGGTACAGGGGAAGGCGAGGTGGCCTGTTTACACGAAGAGGACGTCACCATGCGACGCGGGGAAACCCTGGCTGACGCGATTGCTAATTGGAACAGCGATGATTGGACTTTGGGGGTAGTGAGGGCGGTGTACGAGATCACCGGGTAGTTACTCGTAGTCTTTTGAAGCAAGGCCCTGGTCAAGGGCCATTTTTTCAGCACAAAATATGTATTGCACAATACATTTGTAATGGGGATTAACGTGGTGGTGAAAGGTTATCTTCGCCCAACCGAGGAAGCGTACGCTGAGCTTCAGCGTGCTTACGATTATTACAATGACCACCTTTTTGCATCCCAGGAGCGCCTGCCGCCGTGCATGATCACCTACCAGCGCGAAAAGCGGACGATGGGCTATTTTTCCAAGGGACGCTTCATTCGTTTGGATGGAACGAAGACCGACGAAATCGCGATGAATCCCGACTACTTCGCGTCAATTCCTCTCGTGGAGATATTGCAAACCCTGGTTCATGAAATGGTCCACCTGTGGCAGGAGCATTTCGGCAAGCCCAGCAGATCCTGTTACCACAATTGGGAGTGGGCTAGAAAGATGGAGGCTCTGGGCCTGATGCCTTCCTCAACAGGACAACCTGGTGGTAAGAAAATCGGTCAGTCGATGAATGACTACGTCATCCCGGGGGGCCGTTTCGACAAGGCCACTCGCCGTTTGCTGAGCACAGGCTTTGCCATCTCATGGATGGATCGCTTTCCTATCAGCGTTCGGCCACTCGCTGCTCTAGCCCCCAATTCACCGCCTTCGGGATCCATGGATGTGGAGACTGTTCGGCCTGCTGCCGTCGCGAACGATCCGCTTCCACCTGCAGTAGATTTAGACGATGGCCATAACGGCGTCAGTCCTGGTTTTGTGGCTCAGGAACAACTCCCGCAGCAGACACTGATTGATGCCGGCTACCAAGCGCCGGCTATGGGGGAACTCGATATTGGCGTTCGGGAAGAAGTCGATCGGAGTAATCGGGACAAATATTCCTGCCCTACGCCTTCCTGTAAAACGAACGTGTGGGGTAAACCCGGTCTGCTGATCATTTGCGAACCATGCGGCCTGAGGTTGGAGTCCAAGCTTGCGAGCCTCAAACCTACGTCGGTTGTTGGTCTAGAGGAGGCAAGCGCGTAGCTCAGTACTTCACCTTGTACGTGGGTGAATCCTCCGCACGCTGGTCGCGTCGATCGTAGATCCGTGTTGTGCTGATGTTTGCATGGCCCAGCCACACCTGAACCTTGGCGATATCGGCGCCGTGCTCCAGGGCATTGGTCGCGGCCGTGGCGCGCAGGCCATGCACGCCCAGCCCGTCGACGTGGATCCCCGCCGCGTGTGCCCACTGGGCCACCACCTTGTAAATTCCATTCGCGCTGATGCCGGCGCCGGTGGTTTTGCCACGGATCGAGCGGAACAGTGGGCCATTACCCGGCTCGCGTTTGGCGTCTCGCTCCAGGTACACGTGGATCCGCTCGGCCGCGACCGGATGCAGCGGCAAATAGCGTGTCTTACCGCCTTTCCCTTTCACCTGCAGGTGTTTGATCCCGCGCCGCTCCTGCAGGTCGCCGGTCATCAGCTGTGCTGCTTCCTCGCGGCGTAGGCCGTGATACAACAGCACGGCCAAAATGGCCCGATCTCGCGCACCCTTCAATGTTTCGGCGTCCGGTGCCTCAAGCAACAACTTGGCCTGGCCGTCACCGAGTGCCGGCGTTTTCCCTTCATTGGTTTCAATCTTGGGCCGCTTCACGCCGTGCACGGGGTTACCGCCGGCGACGGCATTGCTCTCCAGGAGATGATCGAACAGGCTGGCCAGTGCCGCCAGTTTGCGCCGAATAGTGGCCCCGGCCAGGCGTCGAGTTTCTAACTGGGCACGCCAGGCCAAGACGTGGGCCCGGGTCACGCTGCGAAATTCATCAGCGCCGATGAGGCCGACAAAGCTGCAGAAGTCGGCCAGGTCGATCTGGTACGCGCGGCGGGTGCGCGGGTTATCGATATTGGCAAACCATTCCGCCGCTGCCGGCACGCGGGCCAGCTGCTGAAACTCGGCGGCGGTCAGGCGCCTTTCGCCGGCGCCGGTGCTAATCAGCTCGTTCATCGAATACCTGGCCCTGCAGGTCGCCCCGCCGCGTGTTCGCTGGCCACCCATTCCCAGTATTCACGGATCAGGCGTTTGTCCTCGGCCTCGGGCACCAGATGCTGCCAACGTTGCTTTTCCAGTTCCATTTGCTCGGTGCCGCGCAGCTCCCCCTCGATCACAGCGTCGACCGCTGAGAATCGCCGGCGAGCCCGGTACCAGAACCCATCGGATGAGGTGTACTGGTACAACGGCACAATCGGCACCTGATGCGTGCGCCACAGCTGCCACAGCACGCCGAGGCCGACGCCTTTGCGCTGATGCGCCGGGGCAATGTCGAGCATGTTGATGTAAACGCGATCGAGCAGCGGATTGATGCCGTAATCGACGTGGCCAACGCGCTGGCCACCGACCTCGATGTTGTCCAGGTAGTCGGTACCGGGAAACACGAAGTTGCCCCGGGGGGATTCGCTGCGCAGGTTTAGCAGTCGTACGCCGCTGGCCAGCGCATCAAGGCGGACGATCTGGCGGCGCTGGAAGAAATCGCGCAAGGGATCGAACAAGGGCATGGCCAGCTCCTGGTTACGGGTGGGTGAACGCGACGTTGACGAAGGGGTTGTGTTCGATATTGACGTAATCATTGGCCGGAATGGGCGCGCCGCCGTGTCCTCTAACTGCCAAATACCAGTTGGCAGGATTCCCTCCCCGCTGGTGGGATTGCGTGACGTCGCCCTCCGTCAGCGTCAGCCCATTGCGGTGCACCATCGTGCTGCCGACCTGCACAGTCTTCGCTATTTGACGGGTGACCGTATAGCTGTTCCCGTTATGGTCATCCATAGCAATGATGAGCTGTTGCCGACATACGCCACATATCCAGTGCTTTTTATAGGCCTCTGGAAGTTCAATACGTTGGAGTTGACCACATTGGCAGGTGTAGTGCTGATCGTGGTTTGTTCCGAGGGTAAAAGTCATTATCGCCGTCCTTAGTCAAATAGGTCGATAACCTATTTTATCACCACTTATCCGATGGAGAGAGTATTCCGGCCGGTTGTCGAGATTTTTTAAATATGCGTGTTTAAAAAATCTTGACAGCGGAGGATTTGTTCTAAACGTGACCCATCGCTTGAAAAGTGTGCAATTGACCAATTTTGCGCCCATGTCAGTCGTCGCGATCTCTTCACTACTCGGCTCGATTAGGTATCCTTGCAAATACTGTTAATTTGTACAGGTTTTTATATGGCTCGCGATCTTCCGCCTTTTCGGTCAGTCACCCAGTCAGAGCTACGAGATTTTTGGACTAAGCACCCTGATTCGGACGTCCGTCGCTTAATTCTGGAGGTCGAGAGTTACCGACGTTCAATGCTAGAAATAGATCGCTTGTATGGGTCGATCCAGCAGGCTTGGAATACAGAGGTTGGCGGCGAGTTGGTCGCGCTCTACATGCTCAAGCGCATTGTGTTCGATGAGCGGATGCGTGGTCTGCAAGCCGTTCGTGAACCGATCCATCCCCAACGCTCTTAAGTAGCTACGTTGCAGACCAAGACGCCGGCGCGGGCGTGCGACCGACGTGCATCCGGTGCGTGATCAGCCTCGTGAAAGAGCAGGGCAGGGCACGGCCACCTGGTGGTGACCACCGGCACCACCTGCAGCGCCAAGCAAAGGACGTCACCCAAACCCGCCGCACCGATTGAGCGCGGATCTGCCGGCCAACACCTGACCCTCTTTTAGATATGCTTCACCGGCGAGCGCCGGCATCAAGCAGTTGACCAGGTGCTGGCCCGGGCACGTCGACCGACGTGCATCAGGTGCGCGATCAGCCGCGGGAAAGAGCAGGGCAGGGCACGGCCACCTGGCGGTGGCCACCGGCGCCGCCGGCACCTGCAGGAGCACCGATCACCCACGAACCCACCGCCTGCACGGGGATCGCCTGGCCCATCCCCTAACACAGCCCTTGGATTTGTGGATGACGGCCAACAACGGCCGCCGGCGGCGGCCAAACCCATCCCCCCGCCCTTCCCTCCAGGAAGGGAGCGAGTCGGCCTCTGACCCCAACGGCCTTGGGGGAGAAGCAACCCCATGACCGCCGGGGGAGCCTTGATTACCAGCCACCTGGTAAAGGGACCGCTGCGCTTCAGTCCTCACCCGTTCGGTGCTCGCCTGCAAGCAGGCTGCGCGCCGCGTGCGGCTTCCGGGCTGACCCTTGACCAGGTTTTAAGCAAATAGTGAGGGTTAAGACTTTGGACGCTTTGGCGAGGGGGGAGTGTGTGTAACAGGCCGATCGAGTTCAACTTTTGCTTTCGGCGCAGAGAATTTCGACCCCAGCGGCTCACGGTTATGGCCCTTATATTGGGTTTCCTTCCTCAACCGGGCATCCCCCACTTGCTTCAGTATGCTGGGCCAGTTCTTTTCAATAAACTGTTTGGGTAGCAAGTCGGGATCAATTGGAATTGCCTTTAGCAGGTCCAATCCGTAATCGTAAAATGCGTCTTTACCATTCCGGGAAAGAGCCAACTCGTGAATCCGTTTAAATAGCGGAACGGCTTCACGATATCCGTCCTCAACGAGGATTTCACGTAGATAACAGTTTGATGCGCGAATGGCTAACTGCGTCCGAACAGACTCCCGCTCACGGCTACTACACCAGGGAGCGTATAGGTTGAACAGACGAGATTGTAAACAAGACACTGGGTCAATAATAGCTATGCGTACATCGTCTAGTACAACTGATTCCAAATACTTGTAAATATCAGCAGTGCTGACCCCTGCGATGGCATCAAGAATATCAATAACAATCTTCCGATCACCGTCCCATGCAATTTCTGCCGCGGCTAGGTTCGGAGTATGATCTTCAATAGTGGCGCGACGAAAACTAACATTCATTCGATCTTCACAGAAACCAACGGAACCTTGTCTTCCTATAAAATCGAGATCGTCGCTAGTTGCAAACTGAAGTTCCTCGCCGGTCATCTCGTCAAGCAGATATTCACGCGCCCACAGTGACAACGCCTGTCCACCAACAACTATCAGACCATATTGGTCTACAGCTTCACGTTCTGGTGATCTATAAACATCCTTGATTCTCTCTTTGAAATACAGAAAGAGTTCGGAACGCTCGAAGTGGTCAGGTGTTTGTGAAGTGCCGTCAGGAAGATCAGGGTTATCTTCAGGACTCATTCAGACAATGCCAGGAAAGCCGGAGGAGCGATGCGCTGACGACGTTGCTGAGATCCCGCTGGTTTACGCATAACTGCTTTAATGCGTTCGGCAGAAGCCTCCAGATCGGCAGGCTGCGCAGACGCAACTGCGGACATGAGGACGTCACGCCGCGAGCGTTTGCCTTCCATGATCGCAAAGAAACTGCCTGATGATTGGTCTGGTTGGCGCATAACGTCGCTCCAGCAAGGTGTGTATAGGTCAATCCTAGCACGAGGGCTGATACCCGTCGATGGCCCGTGTGGCAGTGACGGCGGCGAATCCAAGGGCGCAGCGACCGGACAAAGCATGGCATAAATTTGGGGCTTTTACGCTGTTACGTATTTACGCAATTACGTATTCAATTTAAAGTGTCGGCATTGCGCTCGAGCCCTGGCCCGAATGCCGCGACCATCATCCTAGGACGAACCGAAGAAATGAATTCGCCAAGCCGCTTTGTACCAGCACCTGTCCTCTTTCTCCCTTTGGCCCGTGAGACCGCAGGAGGGCTGTCCGATGCAGCGCTTGTCGATAGCTTCTTCAAGACTGCGTCTACCGCTGAGTTAGCTGTGGTGCTGCTAATACAAAACCTGAACGCTCTTGTTCAGCAAAAGGTATCCGTTACCAGGATCGAGGTAATGTATGACGGAGCTCTGCGCGCAGGGCTCGCTTCCACCCCAGCCGATGCACCGTCTTTCGCGGCACAGGTCCAAAGCCGCTTCAAGGCCTCTGTATTTGCGCACGGGCTCACCTTGCTCCCAGCGATCGGAGCTGATTTGCTTGATGCCGACGAACTATCGAAACGTGACTATCTTACTTCTGACGGTAACTGGGACTTTACGTTTGGCCCACGATACAGCCTGAAAATTAAACCTTTAAGCCGCGAGGTACGCCTCCCTACTGGTGGCGTCCTGCAGTTGAGCGACCAACAGAGCCGGCTATTCGACGAGTTCAACGCTTGCCAGGACGAGTCTTTCCACATTCAAGGCTACGCTGGCACTGGCAAAACTTATTTGATCGTAAAATTCTTTGAGTATTTGAACCCAAAGTCGACGTTGTTGATGGCTTACATGCCTGGCCAAGTTCACGCTCTGAAAAACCGGATGGTTCAATCCGGAGTAACAGCGGAGCTTAATGCTCATACCTTCGGACATGTTGCCAATCAGATTCTTAACCGGGACAAAACGTCACTAGGTTGGAGAATCAGCGATCCACAGCGATCGCAGTCAACCTATTTGGTTAGTGATCAGCAGATTGCCAACTGGCTGAACTTCCGGGCTGTAGGCTCTTTAAGGCCTCGGGATGTTGCTAACGTGTGTCATCGGGCTGTGTATAGCTACTGTCTTTCTCCGAGTCCTACTATAGAGCCCCGTCACCTACCTGCAATAGGTGGCGCGCTTAATGACGCGGATATTGCTGTACTGATGGAGTATAGCCGACTGATATGGAGTGAGCTGATATGGCCTTCCGCTCCAGAAATTAGGCTTCCTGTACGTAACGCGCACCGAATCAAGTTTCTATCACTGCGACGGGAGGTTATTCCCGAGGAATACACACACGTCATTATTGATGAAAGTCACGAATTAAGCGCACCTATGCTGCAAATCCTCGACCGCAGCCCACAGGCCGTACTTACTCTTGGAGATGAGTTTCAACATCTACACGGTATGACATCGCGTCATGGCGCAGTCGTTAGACAGAGATACGTGACGCAGTCCGTGCGCGCGGGTAAAGAAATGGGCGAGATTCTGAATCCGTTAATCCAAAAACACCCAAGTGTGATCAAGGAAAGCTACGAAGGCCGGTCAGAACACCCTATGCAATTGCTCCCATACAACAACATGTCGATTCCTGAGAAGCCAACGACAATTATTGTTGCTAACGAATGGGGACTGATGGGGTGGTTCATCAGGCTTACCGAAGCAGGCGCGAAATTTCAAATGGCCGATCGGGCGAAGAAAGAACTTACTACGTTCCTCACAGACCTGATATTGCTGTTCACCGAAGGAACCAGGCCCCGGCATCGTATGATATTCGGATACGCCACTTGGGACGCTTTAGGTTCTGCTATGGGACGCAACTACGAATTCAAAGCAGTTCAAGAGTTACTTGATCGTGGTTTTACTTTCAACGACCTCGCTGAGCGTATGCAGAATTTTTGCAGTGAAGATAATGCCAAGATCAAGCTCGCCAGAGTCGATGACGTCAAGAACCAGGAATACGACACCGTCCTGTTGTCGCGTGATCTGTTACGGCCGCCTCGGGAAGGTTCGACGCACGCACTTGCCACTGTATGTTCCCTTCTTTACACCGCGAGTTCGCGAGCGAAGCACGAGTTGCTGTTGCCTGGCAACATGAAAGACTGGCTAACCGCTCTCTCCCAACCAACCGCCTAATCTCCGTGTCGATCTGCTCGCCGTACTTGGATATTCGGCGCTGCAGGCGCCTCACGCAGCGCCAGGCCCAGGACGTCGCCCAAACCCGCCGCGCCGATCGAGCGCGGATCTGCTGGCCAACACCTCACCCTCTCCTGGATATGCTTCACCGGCGATCGCCGGCCGTGCCGATCGGCACCGGCCTCGATCACCTGCAGCTGTTGGCATCGAGCAGCTGACCAGGTGCTGGCCCGGGCACGTCGACCGACGTGCACCGCCGGCACCTGCAGGAGCACCTATCACCCACGAACCCACCGCCTACACGGGGATCGCCTGGCCCATCCCCTAACACAGCCCGTGGATTTGTGGATGACGGCCAACACCGGCCGCCGGCGGCGGCCAAACCCATCCCCCCGCCCTTCCCTCCAGGAAGGGAGCGAGTCGGCCTCTGACCCCAACGGCCATGGGGGAGGAGCAACCCCATGACCGCCGGGGGAGCCTTGATTAAAAGCCACCTGGTAAAGGGACCGCTGCGCTTCAGTCCTCACCCGTTCGGTGCTCGCCTGCAAGCAGGCTGCGCGCCGCGTGCGGCTTCCGGGCTGACCCTTGACCACATGAACGCAAAAAAAAGGCCCCTCACGGAGCCTCAGTTGACTGGAAAACCAGGATATTCCTAATCGAGATCCTTAAACCGGTTGCGATACCACCATGGCCTGGCAAAGATTCTTGATCCCCTTATAAAGTGCAGAGCCTTACCCCATAGAACTTTGAATGTAAGACCGAAGCGAGCGAGCACCGCAAAAAAAACGATCGTGCCCACAGCCAGCGCAAACGTCCAATATGCCCAGTGAAACATCCAAATAAATATGGGCAAGAATGCCATGCAGGGGATACCGAATATTTTCGGGGAGCGACCAGCGTGTTGCCAAATTGAAGCACTCATGCAGCAACTCCAGAACGTGTACGGAAAGCTTTGTGTCCGGCTAGTTCGATGAACTCCTCTTTATCGATACGCCCAGCTTCGAATAGAGCCCATGCCTTGTCATCTAAGGTCGCGCCGGCTTTTTCAAGCTTTAACCGCAACTCCAATGCCCACCGCTCGTATGAGTGATTTTGAAGTTCGTTTCGTAGATCCCGGTCAAACACCACGAATTCGCGGATAGCTTGTCGCTTTCCATCTGTGGTTTTGAGCAAGCGCTGGACGACGATAACTCTCAAGCACCCCATCAATCGCGAAGCGACAGCCGACTGCTGCGCAGGCGGGTAAACCTGAATAATCCGGTTGATCGTTTCCGGAACCGATTCGGTGTGTACCGTTGCATAACAGAGGTGGCCGCTTAATCCCGCCTCGATCATCGCGTCCATCGTTTCCAGGTCTCGCGCTTCGCCGATACCGATGATGCTTGGCTTCCGGCGCATTGCATTTTTCAAACCTAGCGCGAACGTCGCGATGTCCCGGCCGATTTGTGATTGGGACGGTTGAGGGCCTTTCCAATGAGCGCCTCCCAGGACGAACTCGATCGGATCTTCGTAGGTGACAACCTTGCGATCTGGCATTTCCTGCCCTGCGTAGCCATAGATGCCCGCCTGCAACGTTGTCTTACCCGACCCGGTTGGACCACATACCAGGACCAGGCCTTGGCTAGGGTACATAGCTTCAAAGAGTTCGCTTTCGATCCCCATTTTTAAGATGTCTGGCAGATCTGACGGGATAATTCGCATGGTGATCGAATACGCTTCATCGAGCTTCGCGACACGAGCCTGAACGAAGTTGCAGCGAAACCGGAGAAATCCGCCGCGTTCAATGCCGAGCTCTTCACCTTGCAACTCAAGGGCCCTGTCAGCGCCCTTGCCGGAGCGGATGTTTGACTCAACTTCAGCTTGCCACACGGTTGCAATAAGGGTTGGCAGTTGACCCTGTTTAATGGTGTGCAACGTCGCCCGGCATTGGCGACCGTGAATTTCAGCCCAAATGTAATCGCCGCCCTGGATAGTCAGGTCTGAAACGCCGTTGTCCGCGCAGTACTTCAAGAAACGCTTGAAATTATGAGGGCTAAAATCTCCCTGGAACTCAAATGGCTTAATCAACGTATCCTGCAATAAAAAACTATCTGCAGAGTGCGCCCCTTCAGTTGAGAGTCGTCCTGGTTCATTTTGTGACGACATAGGATGCCTTCTGTCCTGGTGCAGCTGTAATTTTACTAAGCCGGCGCTCAATTTCTTTTTTGTATCGACGCGCAGGTTCGCCTCCAGCAGGGCGGTGGTACATTCCAGCTGCCTCAAGCCAGTCCCCGCTTGTTTGGAAATGTGTCCGCAGTAATATCGCTGCGACCTCTAAATTTCTTCGGGGAAAGAGGGAGTCACACGGTGTAGCGAAATACTTATGTCCGTTGTAACCCCAGTTCAATTGACCAATCCCTATGTCTACCGACTTTCCGCCGTGTTTTGCAACGGCTTTGTTAGCCTCACTACAGGCCTCTTGAAACGTCGCGAAACGTTTTGGCGTTCCTGCCACATTTAATGTCCACGGCCAAGGATAAATACCTATGGTCAGTTCCGTATTGCTCTCAGTTTGAGCAATTGCATATAAGTAGTTAGCAGGCACACCCTGTTGCCATGCAATCTGAATGTATGTAGGCGGGGGCTCTTGGCAGCTTCCTACCGTTGGAAATACTGCTGAAAAGATTGCGACTACTAGAATTCGAAAAATGCTCATCGCATGATCACCATTGAAGATTCAGAATCACGGCTATTTAGGACATTTATGACGCTACTTCCAAATGTCGTTCCAGAATGCACCGTCATCAGAAGTAGATGTATTTCCTGATGGTGTGATTAGATCCTGCGTAGATTGGATGGCAGCAGGGGCGGACGTAGAACTAAAATTAGAAAGCGTTCCTACGCTGCCTGGCGCAGTACCAGGTGAACCTGAATTGATCGTCCCTGCGCCTGTCGCTTGTTGGTACTTATCGTAATCCGAGTACAAATTTTGTAACGCAGAGCCCATTCGGGACTCAGTGGCACCATCAACCGTGTCGTTAATCTTGTCACGGGCTAACATGCAGACTTGGTTGAAAATCTTTTCGGCCCATTCCCCAAATGTTTCTGACGGTCCGTATGTTGGGCCAGCTTTTATTCCTGTTACGCCACCCACACATTTTTCCAAAACGTCTGAGAACGAGAGCTCGTCCTCGACGGTTTGTTCCGCCGCCTTCTTGTCCTCCTCGTATCCGCTTTTACTACCACGAACAGCGGCCTCACCGCTCCGGCACGTTGCTGCATTCACGTTCGCAGACATGCAAAACAGAAGTAGAAGGGCACTGATCATAACTTTCATAACGGATCCTCGGTGGAGAAGGCGGCAGCTCAATCAAGCTCGAGCGCGGCTACGCGGTTTTTTTGGGGCGCTGGGTTCTTGGGCGCTGGCCGCCGCCGGTGGCTGCTTTGCCTCCGGTTGTGCCGCCTGCGCCTTCGTCTTTGGGTCAGTCGCTGCCTCGGCAGACTGTTCCCCTGCCTTGGCTCGCTCAGGACGCGCGACGCGGTCCTGCACGAAACCCAGCTTGCGATGCATGTCCTCGTCGACGTTTTTGGTGATCCGAGCGCTCAGCGTCTTGCCGCCGACGTTGAACAACACATCATCGAAATAAACCGGCTTCTGGTCATTGCGCTTGTTCAGCGCATTACCGAAGCCGAATTCTTCCCATTTGGTGTCATCACCCTGGCCGACCGCTTTGGACAACTTGATGAAGTTCGGTTTGATTTCGCCAGTGCCCTCATCAGGTTTACGCTCATTGAGATGCGCGATAACTTGATGTTTGACGCCGTCAACCTTCATGAAGCCCTGGAGATAATCGCCCTTACCTTTGAAGAGCAGTACGGTGGTGTCGAAATCGTCACCTACCTTAACGACTCCTCGAAGAATCAGCTTTTGATCGTCGCCGTTCTCTTGGTTAACACCTGGACTAGCATTTTGCTCTGTCATCTGACTCTCCTGCTGTGCTGTGTGTGAATATTTCGCTGTACTGCTCTGTTTGAAGGCAACCAGTTGTTCCTGGGCGTTGGATGGAGCAGCAACCTGGTTACCGCTTTTATCAAACCAGTAGAAGATATCTGCGGCAGGCTCCGGCCCAAGATCGCGCAGCAGCGCCTCGCACTCTTTGTCATCGGCACTCCAACTTTCAATTACGGCGTGCTGCACTTGCCACCAATCCTTTGCCGAAATTGGAGTAAGCTCACTGGAAGCAACGACTGGTCGAGTCGTGGGTTCGACCAATTTCAAAGTTGGAGGAGTTGCCTCCTTCAGATCGGCAAATTGCTCATCGGCCGCTGGCCGATCAGTAACCACGATCCACTCATTTCGGTGTGTGTTAATTGTTTCAGTGTCGATAACTTTGCCCTGGTCATCTTTGATGTCCTTTTCGACCGTGACCGCTTTCTTACCGTTATTGACAAGTTCAATCATTTCACCGCCTGCAACGGACGCTGTTGCCATTGCATCGGCCAAACCTACACCCCAAGTTGTCGACAACTGGCCGTCACTGTTTTCCAGGACGACGAAGTAACTGGCTTTGTTGTCTTTCTCATGGTTGTACGGCGCTACACCGTGCTCCACCAATCTGCCGGCGAGCCGATTGACAGGCTCGGGCTCCTCTCGTTTCACCGCAACCAGATTGGCACTGGAATTCACATTGGCCTGCGCGACGGCGGCGACCAACGTTTCGTCTTGAACTGTCTCGCCAGTAGCGCCTTGAGTGTGTTTCGGCATTGCAGGCGGGAGTTTGTAGTTGGGATACGCGACAGCCAATTCGCGCAAAAGCATTTCTTGGGCGGGACTTTTGAGACGGACCTCAACATTGTTCTTGAGCATCACTTCAAGCGCTTTGCGTTTGAACTCATCTGTCCCGGTCAAGGAGAACGCACCGCCGTACTTTTCTTTGGCCAGAAGAATGGCGCCGAGGATCGACTCCTCGTCGTCGAGCGCTTTGTCCTCGACGATAATGTGGCGACCATGATCGATGAACGCTGGCCGCTCGCTCACCAGGTAGAGGACGCTCCCGTCTGGTCGTGTCTTATAGGTGATGCTTTCAAGCACTTTGCTCGCGGTAGGCAACTCAGGTGCATGATCGGGATGCTGCTCGCCGCCGGAGAAGCCATTGAGTCCCGACGTGTCTTTCGGCAGCTTCGCCTGGGCATCCGTATCACGCAGGCGGGCGACGAGGTCTTTTGCAGTAACCCGGTCCTGCTCAATCCCCCGGCGTAAGCTCTCTTTTTTGAGCTCTTCCACTTTGCCCGCCACATCGCCCGCGAGCTGCTGCATTTCTGCGCGGTACGCTTCGTAGTTTTGGAAGTTAGCGGAGATATTGTCAGCAGCAATTTCCTCGTCAACTGACGAGAGAAGCCTGAAGCTCGCGATGTCCCCATCGACCCAGTGACGCAGCAGTCGTTCGGGAATATCCGGGACTGCCTCAGACTCCCCAAGCATTGTGTCGCGCCACTGAGCAAACCTGACAGAACGAGCTTCTATCGCCGCTAGTGGCGATTGGCCCACAAGATCGCTATCCGAGTCGTTTTGACTGTAGACAGCGTCCGTAAATTGTTGCATTTGTGCGTCCGACTCTGCGCTCATGGGGATCTCCCTATGCTTGTGGTAATTGCTACCTCTGCCATCGCCTTCAGTCGTCCTGAACTACTGCTGAAAACGAGGGTCTGAGGTGGTGCCGTTTGCGTACTGCCGTTCTTTTGTATTGTGTATACTATGCAAAATAGCAGCATTTTGGAAGATCTGTAAAATCTCCATGCTCGGAAACCTATTCCCGGCCTGCGAGTCAGAAATTTCCTACCGAGTGATGCTTCTTTGCTACCATCAATTAAAAGAGAGTGGACATGACCAAACAGCCCCTTCAGCCGATCTGCGGAACCGACCTCGAAAGGTGGCGCCTTGAAAATGGCCTATCAAAAGTGGCGGCAGCAGATGCATTCGGTTTGCAGAAGGCGAAATGGGAAGAGCTGACCAGTCAGGAGCGCTCTAGCACTCCTATCAGCGACCCTGCTGTGGCTTTGTGCCTCTATGCGTATAAAAGTTATCCGGAGTCTTCGCCGGTTGAGCATCCGCCCGCTATCAAGGAGTTTTTTGACTACCTTGGGCTCGATGCTGAAGCCCCGCAGGACCTAGAGATGTTTGCTACGTTGACCGGGAGGTCAGCGCCGTCGGCTTACCGTTTGATCAAGCATGGCGGTAAGCCAGGAAGACCAGTAATACGATGGATCGAAGCTGTGCGCAGACTGAATATGACTTCAAAGCAGAGTCAAAAATTTATGCGCGACGCGGTGAGCACTGTTGCTGACCACCAAGGCGTTGAGAAAGTTCTGATTCAAGGTTGGACTAAAAATGGTGAAAGTAGCGAACACGAATGAGCAAGAAAAGAACGAACATATTATCGAGTTATCGACACTTTACTTTTACCAAGGTAACGCGCCGCGCTCCATAGCATTAAAGGACTGCGGATTAAAAACTAAAAGCTCCATTGAAGGGGCTTTTTCTGCGTTGTATGGATATCAAAGTAAGCAGGAAGCTTTTATGGCTGCACGCAGCTATGCGAATCAACATCGCCTAGATTTTACAGTAATTGATTTTTTAGTTAAATTGAATGAAAAGCAAAATCCGCTGATGATGAAACCGGAGGACATGGCTAATCATGACTTCATTACATTTCAACGGCTTTCGAAAAGCTCTATGGAAGAAGTTCAGTCAACTCTCAGAAGCATACTTGTTTCAGAAGGAACTGATCCGGATAGCCTCGGTATATTCAAACCGCATATTGTTTTAATGCAACGCCCCGATCTGGTGGCGAAGTTGATGAATCAACCTGAGTGGCAACACTTCAAGGTAATTGCGCATCCTGCTGATCTTGAGTTTAGCCCCCGGCCATTGAATGTAGGAACTGTACCATTCCGGCATTGGGACGCTATTCAAGAAGCTACTTGCCGTCTCAATCCAAACATTCGCATCACACTTGATCCTCCAGCTCCAACAAACTCCGACAGTTCAGATACTTTAGCTCATACGCCTCTGCATAAGACTAAAGCAACTCAACGTATGCGCTGATCGGATAAGCTACTTAAGAGCCGGCTTCTTGCCGGCTTTTTCGTTGGTCTTGAAATGGGGTAGCATTTTACCCGTCTTGATCGCCCCCGCCGATCGAGCGCGGATCTGCGGGCCACACCTCCCCGCCTCCTGGATCTGCGTCATCGGCGATCGCTGGCCGTGCCGATCGGCACCGGCCTCGATCACCTGCAGCAGTCGCCGGCGCCGCCGGCATTGAGCAACTGACCAGGTGCTGGCCCGAGCGCGTCGACCGACGTGCACCCGTTGCGATCAGCCGGGGAAAGAGCGGGGCAGGGCACGGCCACCTCGCGGTGGCCACCGGCACCGCCTGCAACGCCTGGCCCAAGACGTCGCCCAAACCCGCCGCGCCGATCGAGCGCGGATCTGCTGGCCAACACCTCACCCTTTCCTGGATACGCTTCACCGGCGATCGCCGGCCGTGCCGATCGGCACCGACCTCGATCACCTGCAGCTGTCGCCGGCGCCGCCGGCATCGAGCAGCTGACCAGGTGGCCCGGGCACGTCTACCGTCGTGCACCAAGTGCGCGATCAGCCGCGGGAAAGAGCAGGGCAGGGCACGGCCACCTGGCGGTGGCTACCGGCGCCGCCGGCACCTGCAGGAACACCGATCACCCACGAACCCCACCGCCTGCACGGGGATCCCCTGACCCCTCCCCTAACACAGCCCTTGGATTTGTGGATGACGGCCAACACCGGCCGCCGGCGGCGGCCAAACCCATCCCCCCGCCCTTCCCTCCAGGAAGGGAGCGAGTCGGCCTCTGACCCCAACGGCCATGGGGGAGGAGCAACCCCATGACCGCCGGTGGAGCCTTGATCACCAGCCACCTGGTAAAGGGGCGCTGCGCTTCAGTCCTCACCCGTTCGGTGCTCGCCTGCAAGCAGGCTGCGCGCCGCGTGCGGCTTCCGGGCTGACCCTTGACCAATCAATCGAACACGTCAAACCAATCCGCTTATAGCTGGAGTATTTGAAGGGGGAAAGTCGATCAGCTTACGCAACAACGTATGTACGTAATTACGTAATGTGATAGAGTGGGGTTCACCGGCGGCTACCGGTTTCAGTCAGTACCAATCAACGTCTAGGAGACAGCAATGTTTATCTGCCAACCTGAAAATAAAACAGCGGCCATCTGTGGCTTGGAGCACGGTGAGAGCCTGATCATCCCGTGCAATGGCAGCACAGTTCAATCGACTCAGAACTCTATCCAGGGTATCTATTCCAAGAAGGGGCTGAATACTGCGGAGTTCAGTCAACGCAAGGCGCTGCTGGTCTTTGACGAAAAAACAATACCACTGGCGGTCATTGTGGTGACGAGGACGGTAGGCCCGTTACCAGGTGATAGCGGCTCAGTTACCGCCTGAAGTCGAGTGCGATCAGGCCAGTGAATGCCAGATCCTGAACGCTAACGTCCGGGATAGGCTTTCCCAGAAGCCGTGCTGCTTCCACGATTATAAAACACTCCCGAGGCATCACTCTCATGACCTCCTGAGAGCTGCGCAGACGGTCTAGAGCAGCGTCCGCTGTTTTGAGATTGTCCTCGTCCTTACCCCTCTTAAAGCAACCGATCATGTCACTGGCGGAACGTGCCTGCGTCTGAAGAGCTACCAGCGCGGTTTTCAGTCGTTCAGGCGTTGAGGAGACCATGTTGGGGGGCAATTGGTGATTATTCAGCACCGCAAGTCGCGAGCGCTTGTCAGCAGAGGGGAACGACAACGACGAAGCCGCTTGCAAATCTGTCATATCTTGTTCCATATTAATATAATCTATTAGACTCCGGCCGACTTTAACATAATGTCTATTATACGTATTATCAATGACTTACGATCAGCAGCCGCGCAACATGGCCGCGCGGTAGCTGATCTGACTGTCAGCGCATTCTCATAGGGGTGGCAGTTCTGTTATTTTTTTCCGTAACTTGTTCCGCAGGTGCTTGAGTACCTGGTGCACCGGCCTGTGAATTGTTGCGATCAGGAGCAATCGCCGATTTGTATGCATTGCGCAGTTCAGGATCCCGGAAAAGGCTCTCACCAGAAGGACCATGAACTTTCGCCAGTAAACCCGCGACTTCACGCGCTTTGGCCTTCTCCATGTCCGCACCCCGCGAGCAGCTCTCGATCGAGCTCACGACTTGCTTGAACTCGGAACCGCTCAATGGACGACGATTTTTATTCGCCGCTTCGGTCAACTCATTAGCCCAATGGGCCAGCGAACCCTTTTCTGGCGGCGCGGGTTTAGCAGCTCCATATCCATTGACCAGGTCATGTTCAGCACGCACCTGCTGAAAACGCTCAGGGCCAATCTGGCTCGCTTCGTACTCTGCACGGCGCTGAATGTCAGTCAGGATGGCCATACGGGGTTTCTCGGATTCGAGTGACCCCATAACCCCTTGCCAAGCTTCGAACTTCTGCTGATCGGTGTTCGAGAGCCGATCGTGGTCTTGCAGGCTGGGAAGGGGCTCTTCCGCCTTCGTCGCCGGAAGTGAACGTTGGGCGATGGCCCCATCAATATCACCCTTGACCGTTAACAGATCCTGCGACGTAGCGGCCATAAACTCCTGACGTTTCTCATCGTCAGTCATTAGCGACCGCCGTTCTTGGGCCTCCGCTGTCGATTGACGGATTTCGCGCCACGCCTGGTCGCTCTGAGCTCGCGCCTCGGCCAACTGATCGGCCCCCTGCAGGCTTGCCGCGTATTCTGCGCGGGCCTGTGGATCGTCCAGCCGTAGAGTGCGTTCTGGATCTTCCGCGCGCTGACTGGCCATCCAACTGTTGAATCGCAACTCATCTGCGTCTGAAAGAAGGATTTCCGTGAGGTTTTCTGGCAACACTGTCGTGGTGTCGACCCGCAACTCGGGAACATCAGCACGGAGCAACTGTTCGAGGTTTTCTGGCAACACTGTCGTGGTGTCGACCCGTGACTCGGGAATATCAGCGCGGAGCAGCTGCTCGAGGTTGTCCGGCAACACTGTCGAGGTGTCGACCTGCAAGGTCAGAGGGTTCAAGGCATCGTGAGCTGAGCGAACTTCCGCTAGAACAGAGACACCCAGCTCACTTGCTTCAAACTCAGCGAATCGCTGCTCTTCGGTCAAGCCGGCCATGCGCTCGCGCTGTGACTCGACGGAACCCATAACTGAGATGAAAGCCTCGTAACGCTCGTTCACACTGTTCTTGAGTGCAGGTCCTGGGAGAGTTTCATCTGGTGCCGAGAACGGCTCCTCGAAGCCCGCCTCGAACGATTTGGTAAAATTGCTGATGCGATCGCGAACCGCGACTAGCAACTCACGAACTGCACTGAAAGCATCGTCGGGTACAGATGCACCTTCCTTCACACTGATATGAAGATCGGTTTCACGATCGGTCAACCCTTCCTCGTAGTAACGCAGCAACTTGATGCTGTCTTTTGCTTCCTGAGGGATCGGATCTCCCCGTTCTCCAGCGCTTTTGATCGCGTAGAATTCAAGCTCTTGGCGATTGAACTCATCGTGTTGAGTACGCACGACGGCCAGTTGCTCTGGGCCGAGCCCACTCGCTTTGAACTCAGCGTAGATTTGCTCTTCGCTCAGCCCCGCCAGTCGTTCTTTGATCGACTCCACCGAGTTCATGGTCGTGACCCATGCTTCGAGCTTCTGCTCCTCGGTATTGCTGAGCCGTTCGTTATCTTCTTGCATAGTAAACCTCCAGCCTGTTAGTAAAACTTCCGGTGACACAACGTTTTTTGGGCAAAGCGAACCCGCCGCGAATAATCGCGGGGATACGCAAGTTAGAAGTTAGTTAGAGGTTTACTGTGCTTAGAACTTCTTTAGTAAACGCGTCGACAAGATCAACACTTGCATGCACAGGCACCGTCTTAACCGTGCCACCTTCAACTCCCTGCACGAAGAGATAGATAGTCCCGCGCATACTCAATCCACCTTTGGCCCGCGCGGCTTCAACCAGACGCGCAGTGTTCTCATCAGCAACTGGCAGCACGCACGGCAATGAACCTGGAAGAGTCTTTAAATAGACTCCCTGCTGATTCCGTAACGAGCCTGACCAGCAAGATGCGCCGTAGCCGCTCAGAGGAAAGCCTTTGAAGGAAAGGTCGTAAGCCCCTAGGGTGACATTGGTCATTGCCAATGGGGCTTGAGCCAAGCTACCAAAGGGCAGACTGAAGTAGTCCGTTGCTTTGTAGGTCCGCAGTTTCGCCTGGACTTTAGGCAGCTCTGTATCGGCGATGTCTTTGCGTTTGAAGCTGTCCGGTTCCTGGAAATATGTCGGTGATAGACGACTTAACAGCTCCGACTCCGGTAGAGATTCGCCGGATCGACTGTTCAGCACATACGTCAATGCCAACCCGCCCGCCTCACTGTTCAAGCTCACGTAGCTATTGAGGTTCACGCTAGGGTCTGCCTCAGGCGTAACTTCCTTTGGCTTCACCACATCGTTACTCGACTGCGTGACGGCGGGTCGCAAACCCTTCGGAGTGTTTTCCACCTGGTCGCACGCGCTGAGAAGCGAACAACCCAATAGAGCCACTGCAAGCTTGATCTTCATACGTCTTCCCTACCCTTCATGATCCAGAATCTTTCAGCCAAACGAAGCTGTCAGCCTGGCCATCAAATCGTCCGACTGGCGACGATCAAAACGCACGCCGATCAGCGGCAGAGCCGCGACTGACGTCATCAGTTTCAGCAACGCAGGCTTACCTTTATTGGTTTCGACTTCCCAGGCGCTAACGTCGGGAAAATCGAGCACGGCGCTGGTTCCATCGGAGATATCGACGTAAACCAGTTTTCTCGCCTCACGGTTGAACCCGACATAGCGATTGAACACCGAGGACACAGCCTCGTAATCCACCTTGAAACCCGGTGCACATTTGTGGACCTGGTCAAGGAGGCGGCTTTTCAGCCACTTCGGGATCACAGAGAACACCAGGTAACCCAGTGCAAAGTAACCGGCACTGGCCAAAAGTACCGGTACGGTCACCTCGGGCTCTTTGCTGGAACTGAACAAACCAATCCCGAACAGCAACGCCACCGGGAACAGGCCTACTGCGTAAAACGGTCGAAGCAGATACCAAACGGTGTTCATGGTGTGTCCCCTTAGCGGCGCTGTCTTTTGTATAGTAGTCATAATACGGACTCGTGAGTTGATATTAGCACGCGATATTGACAGCGCAAAGGGGGATTGATAAGGGGCTGGAAGATCTTTTCCAGCCCCTCACCCATCAAGCCTTGATCCCGTTACCCTCTTTTTCAGAGCCAGTGTTCTTCCCGCCACCGCCGCCGCCCTTGATGTTTTGCTCAAGCTTGGCGCCGAACACGTTGAGCGCGTTCTTCATCTTGTCGTTGTCATCGCGGCCGAGAGTGCCCGACGCATGGCCACCGACCCAGTTAATGACCTGGTCCGGCACGATGTAGATCAAGTTGAAGCAGCTATGAACCAGGTTCAGGCACATTGAGCAGTAGATCGTCAGGTAGAAAACGATGCTGACCAGACCAGTAATGGAGTCGAATTGAGCGTTGGCCAACGCGATGCCGAACATCTGGTTGAGCAGTGTTCCACCGGCAACAACCCCGGCGCCGCCAAGGAAAAAGCCGATTACCATCAGAATTGGTCGCACCGTCACGTTCAGCAAAAAGATGTAGCCATGGCCCGACTTCTGGCCCATGCCGTCCCCATCCCCGCCAAGGTGCGCAAGCGCCCAGAGCGGCGCACCGATAATGGCTTCACCCACCACTACCAGCCAGTTGACTGCTGCGCCGAACCAGATCACGAAAGGAACCATTGGCAGATAAGTCGATAGCGTTCCGCCCAGGATGAACAGCGCAATGATCGCCATGACCACAAAGGGAGAGACTGCGTCCAGCACGCCTCCCAGGACGTCTCCGATCGACGTGAGCGCGTTCGCCGCACGAGCGGCCAGGCCCGCGGCGGACAGCCCGTCCTTCACAGCGATCAAGGTTTTGGCAGCTACGTAAGCACCGAGAGCGGTTTCGCCGGCAACCATCGTGTAGTCGCCAAGATTTTTCATCTTGATCAACGGATTCAGCTGGCCCCTGCCCTCCCCGCCGGCATTCACGTCGATCAGGTAATTAACAAGCCTTTGTCCTGGAGCGGAGAACACGGAGCCGATGACCTTGCTCGCGTCGGAACCGGTTGCGCCCTTTGAGTAATCGCCAGAACTACTGGTACCCAAGGTTGGACTGTAGGAAGAACTCGACTGCTGTGCACGAAATGCCGCGCTCGTAGTACCCAGGACCGAGAGCATTGCCGGGTCGCCATCTGCCGACATACCGTACACCGATGCTTTCGCTGCTACCGCGTCAGACAGTTTGGTATTGGCCTGGGCAAAAGTCTGGTACCAGGCACCAAGCGTCAACCACCCCCCTTCCTTGATCGAGTTACTCAGCTTCGAAGCGAGCTCGGCAATGTTGCCCTGCTTAGTGGCCGCGATCGAGCTGATGGTGTTTTCGTACTGCTGCGAAGCGGACTGAATCGCCATCTCAGCGTCAGGTACCGATCCGCTCCCGGCCTGTTTCTTCAAGACACCAGTGACGAAGCCCTGCGCCGCGCTATTGAGGGTCGCTTGCATCTGCTGCAGCGCAGTCAGATGAGCGCGGCGGATATCCGATGCGTCGATCGTGCCGCTGAACCAGCTTGTGGATTGTGGCTGCGGTTCCAGCGATGCGTTGATATCGGCGCCTCCGCAGACAAAGCTGGTGTTTTTCAGGGCGAACCCGCTAGCGGTCGGGCTCTGCTGAATGTACCCGTCCTGCGTTATTAGTGCCCCGCTAGCCTCTGCCTGGGCCAGCCCCGCATTAATGGAGTGCATGCACAGGTTCATCTCGAAAACACTGCGAGCGAGACTCACAGTGCTCGGCATCACCGGCTGAGCAACCATAGACTTGCCTTCGTTGAACGCTTGTACCGACGCATCCACGCCCAGGTTTGCGATCCCTACGCCCATCAAGGACGCGGCCCACAGCATCAGTAGCTGGGATAGCGCCCAACCGTTTGCCGTGGGTACCAACGCAGAAAGGCCCCAAACAAGCCTAATCGGGTCCCACACCATGTGACGCTGTTTATCAAATACGGCGCCGTCGTGTGCCGACTGGGTCAGTTTTCTGAAGAGCATATAGGCCGCGAAGAAGCCACCGATCACGAGCAAGGCGGCATTGGTCACCTGGAACACGCTGGCCAACACCGTGTCCCCTCCTCCGGAGCCACCGGTGGCCAACGGGTTGTTGACCACGTTGCCGTAGATAGATACCAGGGCTTCCCTGGATTTGTCGCCAGTGCGCTTAGCTGCTTCAGCAATGCCGCTCAAAGACGTTGAATCGGCCAATGCCGGCAATGCACTCACGGCGCCGATGATGGCAAGGGAAACACGGATTAGCCTTTTCATGACTGTTTCCTTCCATCGGATCGGCTCGATTTTTGAGCCTTGCGGCTCCAGGTGATTTCCGGATTTATCAGTTGTCGGAACCAATCCCGGTAGTCGGACATGAAGTCGCGGACGCTCCCCCTCTCCTCCACAGAAAGTCGCTTGGTTTTAAGCTGCCACAGCCTGAGTTGCGCCCCTAGCGCGGCCATAAAGAACACTGGCTGGCTTACAAGAAGCGATAGAGCCCCAAGCAGTATGTCCTTGGGATGCCCGAAGAAAATCCCTCCTGCGACGGCACAGCTCCCTGTGAGAGCAAAAAACACTCCCGCTGCAAGTGCCCAACGCTTTTTCATCAGGAACGACCGGTACAGTTCTGGTATCGACGGTGCATCAGCTGAGCGGGAAGCCATTGCTTCCTCGAACGACAAGCCAGGTCGATCTTCATCACTTGCCTTATCGTCGGAGAGAACTCGTTTTGCCTCAGCGCTGAGCTCCTTCAGATACTGCAAGTTCTCCTTGTTCCGCTCCACTTCACGCTTTGTAAGCGACAGAGTCCGCTTCATCGCAGCGAGGGGCATGATGACGTGCCAAACGGTCCAGAGAGAACCTTTGGCACCTGCTTTTACAGCGTTCTTTAAGTCCATTACTGCCCCCCCATGCGGCCAGACACGGACTTATACAAAGTCCCTAGAATCGGCGTGTATTCATCCCTAGCCGCACTGGCCAGGAGCTGACCGTTGATGATGTTCGACTTCTGCAGTTCGTCCTTGATGCCCAGCATCAGCCAGTTGTTCAGAGAGGCAATACGGATTTGCTCACGCTGCAGGTTCTCGCCACTCAAGGCCTGTAGATCGGCCTGGTACTCGGTGTTGGCATAACGTCGGCCAACCTCGAACGCTTCAAATTCCCGAGCAGACATCATCCCGGTACTCTTGGCAGTATCAGACGCGAATTCCTTGTAGTACGCGGCTGCTGCAGGAGAGATCAACGCCTCCTTTAACAGGTCTTTCGTCGCTGGGCTGGGCTGACTGTTCGCGATCCGCTGCTCCTGCGGATCCGCCGCGGCTGAGATGATCGCGTTGTATTGGTTCATCAATCCGACGTACTGGCTGCCGGCAACAGTGTCCGCTTCACCCTTTTTCAGCTGAGGTGCGATCGAACGACGAGTAGAGTTCTGCACGTACATGCGTGCTGCGTCGATCTGATCCTGGTTGAACGTCAGATCAGGAGCCTTCCCATTCTCCCCAGCGCCTGAGAGCACCGAATCAACTCGCTTGTCTGCACCAGGCATACTGGTTGACACGCTTGGGCAGGCCTGTGACCCACCGTACGCCGCGTAGTCGTCAGCATCACAGAATTGAGCGTGAACCTTGGCCGCCCGGGACGAATCGATTTCAGGGGCGATCGGCGGGGTATTCAGTGCTTGAGCGATCGCCTTATTGCTCACCTTCGCTCCACCACCGGGGCGCATGCCGCCCTTCGCAGCTTGAGCAGATCCAGCAACCACGTGTGCACCGCCAGAGGCAGACTCACTGCAAATGTTCGAACCGACGAAGTAGCGCTGACGCGCCTCTTCGAGTTTACGGTTCTTTTCCTGGCTCACTGCGAACTCGCGTTGAGTTTTGCCATCGGCCTCGATAGTTTTGGCGATTTTCTGGCCATTTTCGTTTACTGATGTACCAATTTTTTGCAGCAGCTGTGTAACGCTGCTGTTCATGGAATTAACGGCAGCAGTGGTGCCATTGACGGCCCCTGTAACAGCGGTGTTCATCATTCCCACCGCTTGAATCAGCACGGCGTCTACCACAGGAACAATCGAAGCATTTGCGTTGCTACTCATCGCTACGCAAGCGGCGAGCACCGCAGCTGAAAGCAACTTCCGTTTGTGCAGACTCATGCTCCCACCTCCATTTCCTTGGCCAGCTTATTCAGGTAACCGTCAGCCAGCCTCTTGGCCAACGTGCTCACCACGGACGCGCCGTCGCTGTCAGATGCATCGATTTTCATCTGTTCGATCAACGGTTGAGCGGTGCCTGTAGGGAATTTCTCTGCGAGAAGCTTCCGTGCCGCGTAATCGCCGAGTCGCTTGTACAAACGATCGCGCAGCGCAACGTCCTCGAGCGTTGTCGAGAAGGCCCACAGCTCGATCGGACCAACAGTGTTAGTAAGCAGCTGAACGATGTAGCCAACCTTCGTTTTAAACAGCGCGAGAAAGTTACCGCCGAGACGCGGATCGGGACCGGTGGCTTCGCGTTGCAGGCGGCGGATGGCCTCTTCAGAGATCTTGAAGACGTCACGCAATACGTCTTCGTCGGCAGTGTTACCACCGCGCATGACGTACACCGCTGTCGCCGCGTTCAGCAGAGCCGTCGGGAAGTCGTAGAGGTATTGCGATACGAGCACGACGCGGATACCCCACTTACGCCCTTCCCTCGCATCTTTGATGCAGGTTTGGACGAAGGCATCCTGACCCTGGGTGTTGTGAAACTCGTCGTAGGCAATGACCTTCTTTTCGTCTTTGACGTCAGCGATCCGCTTCATGTGATACTCGTGGTACATCGGCGCAACAACCGGGAGCACCACTTCTTCGCGGAGGAAGTAGTTTTTGGCCGCCATTTGCCGAGCAAACATGTACATGATCGCCGTTCTCACGCTGCCCTCAGGCGTCTGTGAGCCAATTACATCGTTCAAATCGATCGAAATAACGCGGGTTTCACCACTTACCTCAAAACGAGTTCGACCGCTGAATAGCGCGTACTTCGAGATCGCCACGCTGAAGCAGCGAGCCATATATTCCAGTACCGGCTCACCATCAGGAGTTTTCGCGCTTTGATACAACTGACGAACCGACTCGTCAGACAGGTAGGCTCCAAAGTCTGTGAACACAGGAACTGCCTGCCGCTGAGCGATAGCTGCTTCGCGAATGTAGCCAGCAGCAAAGAGCATATCCGTAACTTCCCACCAGGTCGCAGCGCTCCACCAGGCGTCATCGTGTTTGGCACGTAGGCCGCACTCAAGCAGCACCTTGTCAACGACAAGCTCCACATGATCCTCGTACGTAAGAGCTGACTCTCCTGCACGCTTGCTGTAGGCAATCTCAATCAGTTTATCGACGACACCGGAACAAGCCGCCGGCGCCGATTTCGTTTTCGGATCCGTGCAAAAAAGCGTCAGAAAGTCCGACAGGAACTCTTTCTCACGCGAAGTGGGCAGACGAGCACCCAACTGAGTATCAGCAGGATTCACTGCAAACTCGGCCGAGTTCTGCAGGCGCATGTAAACGACTTCGTTTTTGCGATGCTCAGGCAATGAGTCACGGATTAGGTTGATTAACCCTGCAGACGACGGCCCCACATCGATAATCGTCATCAGCGGAAGCCGCGTATTGCCCGCCCGGTGGATCGTTGCGCTGTTCATCGTGTTGAGCAGCACGGATTTGCCGGAACCTGGAGGAGCGGACAACGCTTCGATCCAGGTGTCCTGGAGAGAGCTACCAAGCTGCACCACGTAGATTTTGCCGTCCGGCGTTCTGAGTACCAATGACCCGCCTTCGCTCCACGGCGTTGCCGGCCGCTGGAACGGCATCATCTTCAGCGCATCAGGTAGAGGCGGAACCATCCGATTCGCGGGGTTTTTCAGAGTAAACCCGGGCATTGTCGAAGCCCAAGCCGCAACCGGATCCCCATGAACCGAAGTCACATTGCAGATGCCCCAGGCCTGAATGGCTTTTTCCAATGCCGCCATACGACGCTTGGTTTCACGCTCGGTGCTCGACCAGGTTGAAGCCGTGATCTTCATCGAGCAGATCGCGTCGATCTTGCTCCGTTCTTCCAGATCCAGGAACGATTGGCGGATCTGTTTGTTTGAACCAATCATGCCAACGAAACCGGCCATCATCTGCCGACCTCTGGTTTCCGACAGACCTCCAGGCGACAGATCGATGCGGATCCGCCACGGAATTTCCCGGGCGACGGTGTTGAACAGGTAGGAAAACAGCTGCGGATTCTGTGGGCCAAGCTCCATAGCAATATTGCCGTGCCAGAGATTGTCGGTCTCGATCAGCGAGCGCCTGGTATCAACGTCATTCGTCACGACCTGAAAATTTACAAGTGGCGCAGTGAGATCAGAGAAGTCTTTATCATCCTCACGGCCGTGGGGTATAAAGCGGTCGCCAGGTAACACCGGCCGGAACTTTTGAGACGTTCTTTCGCGGTTTACCATGATGCGTATGCGCTTGGTCGCCTCATGAGCGCTCAGTTGCTTCAACAGTATTCCCGGACGTCCTTCTGCACCACAGCCGTCAAAATCCTTCTGTACCCGCTCAATCATCGTGTCGTGCCGATACTTCAACGTCATCAGCACTTGGGCCGGACTTTGCCCGAACTCAACACGCGGCATCTCGTATTTGAGGATGTCTTGCTCAAGCTCCTTTCGCTCGCGCTTCAGATCAACGCCGATACAGCTCGCATGGGTATAGACCACCAACAGATTCTGCTCCCACGCAACTAATGGTGCGTTCCGCTTCACCCGATCGATGATGATGTCTTCGGTGTTGATGCCCATGCGTCGAGCGGCGTTAATCTGTGGCTCAGCAAGGCGCATCAACTCATCCAGCGCCCGATCTGGATCGCGCTCGAACCCGAACGTCAAAGAGTGTCCGGGCTCACGCATGTAGCCACTCATTTTCAATCGAAGATTTTCGATCAATTTGTCGAAGTCGTCCTCGGACAGGATCTGATAAGTGCCCTGCACGTCGAAAACCGTCAGGAGAGAACCTTCGTGCGTGACGAGCGTATAGGGGTCTTTCAGAGACGGATTACGACTGATGTCCTCATCGGTCAGTCCGATGGCTGTAGCGAGCTCACAGTAGCTCGCAAGGTCTTTACCGACCATGTACCGAGACATGTAGGCAAGGAAGCCTTCAGTGGCATCGACAAGACCATCAAGAAACTTAGCAACGCCCATCGTGCTTCCCTCAAAAAATTATGCTGGTGGGTTCATAACGCTGAAATAGACGTCAGCCCATTTCGCGACCGGATAAGTCACCTGGTAATCATGAGCCCACAAATTTGCGGCCTGGCTGTACGGGCCAGGGTTGAAAACTACCGCCAGCCCCTCGAACACGAGTTCTCGACGGCCTTTGTCGCTGTCGCTTTGACGCAGAAGTGCTTTGGCGAACACAGCCGGTGAATAGGTGCCCCACGCGTCTTCGGTGTACTTGAAATGCGAACCGAGCCAATTCAGTAACTTCTTCGCTTCGGTCTTGGTCGACTCGTCACCGGCCTGCAATGCCACCATCAGCGTTCTCTGCAGATGGTTTACGTCTTGGCCACTCAGGCCCGGGAGATAAGCAATAACAGCGTTCCCTTCACCCAACTCGCCCAGGTGTTGCCACCCATGACAGAGATGATCTACTGCCCGCAGGTTGTGCTCACGGATGTCCTGGTGGTTATCCGTCAAGTTGTGAATCTGGTTATGGCTTGAGTGAAAGCCGCAAAACATGCAGCGGTGGCCATCTTTCAGGAGTGTCTTTTTTTTCAAGTCCCCAGACTTGAACTCCCGCGCCACCGGCTCCCATTCAGCGCCTGACTTATCACCCCAAATCTGGCTCTTCGTAGAGAAAAAAAGCGCCGGGAAGGCCGTCTTGTCAAAGCCTGTGCCCAAACCATCTTTGGGCACGACTTTATCCAGATCGACTGCAGCGGGGTCTTGTTGCGAGAGATCGTTCATGGCGTCAAACCCGGCGACCTTACGGCCGCCGATCCATCAGGTGGATTACTGAGGCACTTGACCGTAAGTGCTAGTCGCCATCCCCACGGTTTCACCAGCTTTACCCATGAGGAACCCGATACCGCCAATTCCCGCGCCGGCAAGGATCGGGATGAAGATCTGGGTCGCCTTGATGTCACTGCGCGCGCCGTCTTGTCCTTTTTTCCACCAATTGAAGCCACCGTATGCGGCACCGCCGAAGCCCAAAAATTTAAAAATTTGTGCCAGGCTATTCGTTCCCGAGGTAGCTTGGCTCGCACCCGTGCTGAGCATTCCAGCCATACCTTCTCCGTCAGCAGATGCGCCCGTGGAGAATGCCAAAGCACCGAAAGTGATCGCAGCGGTGGTTAGCATGATCTGCCGTTGGGCAGGATCCGCTGTGTGCTTATCGCACCAGGTTTGTAGACCGATTTGAGCCTTGCAGCCCAGTTCAATGGTGTAATCCAATAGATTAATTTTCATCAATACATCCCCTTTTTAAGTTTCACCAAACAAGGCCCAGAGAAGCCCGGGCAGCGTCGATCACATCCGGAATTTGCACCAGGAAGGAACCGAAAATCATGTGTGTGAGGGCACGCCATACCGCATCGTCCGCCCCCTGGTTCGACTGACCGTCGACGGTTGCCTTCTTCAGCAGTAAAACGCCCTTGAAGAACATCACTCCACCGAAAACGCTCGCGAGAGTCAGCACAGAGTTGATCGCTTCGGCGAAGCGCCCAAACTCCGCAGCACCGCTGTAGGCAATTGGTCCGTAACTGACGGTGCCGGATCCGAACGACGTCCAAGCAGCGTTGATAAAACGAGACAAATTCGCCATCAGCGCAGCAATGATCAGCAGCGGGACAATGTCCCCAACCGTTACTGGACTGGAACCTGGCAGACGGGATGCTCTTTGCAGCCGCATCAACGCTGATCCCGCGTAGACGGTGCCGACGAGAATCCCCAATACCCACAGGAATCGCCAAAGGGCGACCGCGAACGTGTTCGCGAACTGGGTAATCATTTGTGCGAGATCCATGACAGCTCCTTAGCGAATAACGCCCTTGGTCGTCATGACCCGGCGACTCTTCGGATCAATCGACTGGATCTGCGTATCGCCGACAAGGTCGCCCACTTGCACCACGTAAACCTGTTCGGAATCTTGTATCCAGGCTTGACCGGCGTAGATGGTGTTCAATGTGAAGCCGTTGTTTACAAGCGTTGTGCTGGTCGGTTTGCTCGGTGCCTTCGCCGAACGCGTGGCACCAGGTGCATTGACCTTTGGAGTTTTGTGAGCATCGTTTTTCGCAGCTGCAGATTTGGCCGCTTTTGAGCTGGAGGCACCGCCGGTCGCATCCACACCAGGTCGACCTTCAAGTAATGCGATTTTTGCTTGCAGCTCAGCCATCGACTGCTCAAGTGTCACGACACGCGTCTGCAGCTCTTTGTCGACAATCGGAACGCCCTGAGGCGGCACAGCGGCAACCGGAGGGACGCTCCCAGGCTCCGCTCTAAGCGCTGCAGGCGCTGAGGCAATTTCAACTACTGCAGTCGGTACCTGATTAGCAACACTTCCAGGATCAGAAACGGTTCGTTGCGCGTCTCGGGAGGTGACTTTCCCTGCATCTCGCATGGCGTCCGCCGGCGTGAAAGACGGCTGAGCCGTAACGCTTCTGGGCGCGGGACTCGCACTACCACCAAACGAAAAGAGTCCCGGCATGAAAGACCACACCCCCCCTACCACAACCAGCAATACCAACCCGGCAGGCACGGCGTACTTCTTCACTTTTTCAAATGAAATAGCAGTAGGCAGACTGATGGCCCTCCTAGCTTGCTTCGGTTTTGGCTCGATTTTCTCTCGCTCGTCAACTGCAGGCGCAACACCGGGCGCGGGGACTGCCCGGGACATGTCGAATACGTCCTCTTGCGGTTCAGTCTTATTAGTCATGATCATTCCTTTTTGTATCGTGGCAATGATACAGAATTAATAGGCAGAATAGCCAGACTGAGTGTTTGGGTAAAGCCCAGTCGCCGGCAGATTGGTGATTGGGTACCCCGCTGGTCGAATTGCTGGCTGTTGCTGTTGTTGCTGCTGAACCGGAGGCTGCGATGCCGGTTGGCTGAGCGTATTTAGATCCACCGCGGGAGCAGACGCACCTGCAGAAAGGTCGTCGGTGGACAAGACCGGTGCCATGAACTGAATGCCGATCGTGTCGTTCTTCGGGATCAACACCTGTTTAGTGGGCATCTGCGCGGCGTCTTGAGCCAACACTTTGCCTGCGGTTTCCCCCATGCCACCGATCATCGTTCCAAGTACGGCCGTGCCGTCCGGCGTGGATGGATAGGTCTGAATGACGCCACCTTGCGGGGTGATGATGTTCTGGGCGCTGGACTGTTCGTACAGTTGCCCCGTTCTGCCTATGCCGGCAGCAATTGCTGGAAGGATGATCCGAGTGAAGTAACGGTTGTTGACCTCTCCGGAAAGGGCACTGCGTAGCGTGTTTTGGTCGATCGCCTTTGCGGTAATTTTGTAAGAGCGCCCGCGCCATTTCATGATGGTGAAGGTCATATCGATCGATTCATTTATGCGCTTGTAGCCTTGGGCGTACACAGTCAGCCCCTGGTAAGGACCTGAGGGGACCGAAGCAATCACTACAGAGTTTTCATCGGTGTCGAGATCAGTACCCAGCAACGCAGGGATTCGAACAAAGTCATCAAGGATCTTCACGACGGGTACGGAACTGGTTGGCTGACCCGCGCTCGGGTGGCCACCAGGCACACCTACGCCACTCGATACGCTGTTGTTCACTGTGCCTGCGTAGCCGCTTTCGTCAGTAACTGTCGCAACCGTATGCTTCGATCCTCCCCAGTTTTTGATGAGCCCCGCCGCCTGAGTCCGAATGCGATCTCTGCGCTCTTTTTCCTGGTCGGACAACACCTCTGGCTGATGCTGACCAGCATTCGGCTGAGGCGCTGGCGGATACACGTAAACAATTTGAGGTTGTTTCGGTTGCTCTTGTGCAGCGGCCTTGGATTCAGGTGCTTCCTGAACTGGTTGATCCCTGGTGGAAATCACAGAGACGTAGGTTTTTCCTTCCTGCTCCGCATTAGTTGCATTGGACTGGTTGTACTTGTTCAGCACTTTTCCGTAATGCTCGCTTTCGGGCGAGGCCGTGCCTTTGCCGGCAGTATTGATCGCCACCGAGCTCGGTGCGGCCGTGGAGCCAGTAGCGAAGAAGTAGCCGTAAGCGACGTAGCACCCACCAACGACCACAAGGGCCACTGTGGCGACGATCCAGATAGTGTTCCGTCCAACATCTGCTTGCATTTCACTCATGATTCAACCTCAAAGAATGTCGAGCTGGACGGTCACGGAACGACCCATGTCTGAGAACGTGACGTACGGGGTAATAGGCATGCGGTACACCCGCGTGCCATTGGCAGCGGAACTGGTCTGATCAAACGGAGATTTGATGTCGTACGTTGTTCTGACGAAGAGTTCGTTTTCCAACTGCCAAACCTTCGTGTCAGCTGGAATTTCGCCATTGGCTTTAATCGCCTTGGCACCAGTCGGGGGCAGTCCATCGAGAAAGGCTTGAAGCGTGTCGTCGTATAACGAGATTTTTCCTGGACCGGTCACGGCGTTTTTGGCGTTTGGCCCTCGACCAGGCACGCGGACATCGAGCCGGACATCTACAATCCGACTGATCTCCTTGCTGTTCTCCTCGCCGGTGGCGAGCTGAATGACTACCGGAGTGGCTAGCCCTTGAAGGAATACCGTCACCGTCCCCGTTTCATATTGGCTCAATGCCGAAATCACCACGGCATGGGACGGTTTCAACCATTCGACGTAAAACAACGAATCGTCGGAAATACGCGGTGCGGCCGCTAGCGGCCACGGTGCTCCCGTCGAGTCGATAAAAACCAGCGAGCCAGGTGTGCCCTGCATTAGCCGTGCGATCGGCATCGACGATCCAGGTGACAGGTCGACGGAAATGCTGCTGATTCTCGGCACCGCACGAATCGTCTTAAACGCTTTAGCGTCACGGCTGGCATCAAATTGTTTCCGCAATTCACGGATTTCGCCGGGGGTGAAGGGTGAAACAACCTCCCCCGCTATCGCGCCAGCGGACGGTTGGTTAGGCGGAAACAAGCCCCGTGTACCGTCATCTTGAGGTCGCTGCGGTGGGCCTGGTTGCGCCAGATACTGCGGCTGCGCGCCTGGCTGCACTGGGTAACCTTGAGCGTTCACTGGTACGGGAAAGGCTTGTCCAGGCTGCGGCACCGGATAATTGTTCGGGCCGTAGCTGGTAGGAGGGAATGCGGCTTGTATTTGCTGCTGAGACGACATTGCCTGTTGTTGCGGAACTTGAGTCGAGCTGACCCATTCAAGCGATTCCTTCGAACCGACTTGCTGGGCACCTGCCGCTTGATTTGGCACTGGTGCTTGAGTTGGCACTGGTTGTTGCGTGGGGAAACCTTCGACGGCAAAAACAGAAGGCGAGCCAAAAGCTGCCAGCAACGCGGAGACAATGACTGGACGATAGAACATGAGCTCACCTATAGCGGCTTGGTAACCAGTTGGGCCGCACCGATACCTTCGATTGAGTCGAGAGTGTCGATGCGCTCAACACGCACCGTTGCGAGAAAGCGCTGGGTTGGCAGTTCGGAGGTCTGCCCAGTCAGCTTGATTTGAATAGGGATTTCGATGTTCCAGAAGTACACGCCGTCCTCGATCCCGTCTTTCACCAGCACACCGGTGCCCGCTGTAATCGACATATTCATGCGCTTCTGCCGCACGAGATCGAGGATTCCAGCGTTTTGCAACGCGTCGATGTATGACTTAAAGCCCAGGCGGGTGTATCGAGGTCGGTTATCTTCTAGATCCTGGCGATAGTTTTCGAAGTCCATGGTGAAGGAGCGCGTGAGCGTGTCCTTCGCGTACTGAATCACGTCACCGGGCTTACGGTAGGGTTGCGACATGGGGATCATTGGGAAAATCCGGCCATTGTCACTTGCAAAATACTCACGCAGGGGATGCACGGCGAACCAGGTGCTTACGCAGTTGAGACCTATCGAGACCAGTAGCGCTGTGCCGAGGATGTAATTCATCTTCACTGATGCCACGGCGATGAAGGAGATCTTCTTCCGCTCCTTTTCAACACGTTCAGCAGGCTCAATTGCATCGCTGGTCTGTTTAACCTGCGAAACCACCTCGGATATGATCTGATTGATCAGCGCACGGTTTTCCGAGGCGAAAGGGCTGGGTAATTGGGATCCAGCCCCTAGTGGTGTGTCGTTGCTCATGGCGGATTCGCCCTCCTCGCTTTTCCGTATTATATACACGATGCGAAAAGGAACAAGAGACGAGTACCAGTGCTTTCAGCGCTATACGCCACTATCCGCCAAGTGGTGTCAGGTTTTGTTAGTTTCCATGGTGGATAGATTACAGAAATCAGTATGCGATTCAGGCTACTCGGAAGGGCACGTATAACGCCGACAAAATACGGCTCACTTCGTATATCGCCGACATAATCTAAGGATTGAACGCTGCCAAAAGCCCGTAATTACGCAGCAAAACGGGTGGTTTCATCTAAAACAGCCTGATACACCCCTTCCGAGCTCGACACGTATAACGCCGACGCCCTAGGGATATCACCGACAACTGTGGATAACTCGCTATCTCACACGTATAACGCCGACATACACGACCGTCTATCACCGACATTTACACGTATAACGCCGACAGGCATTTCGTCTTTTACCGACATTCATGATTCCAGAAGCCTTTAGATTCAATAGCTTCAGAGCAATTGTTAAAGGGTTAACACGCGCGCGCGGTTTTTACCTGTCTTAACCAATCTTTAAGCTTCTAACCCGTTATCAACAACCTCGAATGAATTTCCTGACGATCGCAACAGATCCGAAACCCACTCAGAGATGTTCTCCCAGTTGAGCATTCCAGGAACGACTGCAAGCGGGGGGCAAGGTCAGCGGATCGCGGCGCCAGTACTATCTGAAAAGCGTAATCAGGAAGAGCAGTACGCAGTGGCCGACAGGCTGTCGTTGTTCTACGTCTTCAGAGAAACGCACAGAAAGATGCTTTCGGTTCATCCCTCTGAGCCAGGCCTCCGGTTCAACGCATCACCCCGTATCCATACTTGGCAAACACCTCACGCCTCAACGATGAGCCTTTCGCTTGAATGATGAGGTAAGAGTCAACACCGGCCGCCGGCAGCGGCCAAACCCATCCCCCCGCCCTTCCCTCCAGGAAGGGAGCGAGTCGGCCTCTGACCCCAACGGCCATGGGGGAGAAGCAACCCCATGACCACCGGGGGAGCCTTGATCACCAGCCACCTGGTAAAGGGACCGCTGCGCTTCAGTCCTCACCCGTTCGGTGCTCGCCTGCAAGCAGGCTGTGCGCCGCGTGCGGCTTCCGGGCTGACCCCTGACCAGGTAGAGCAGTTAGATGAGGAGTGATTAGGCAAAGCGAGGGTTATCTACGTAATTACGTGTTTACGTATCTACGTAATCTGAGTAACATGCGCGTCAGAAACGACGAAGCCCGAGTGGCGGCTACCGACTCGGGCTTCTACCCGACAGAGTCCGTCTAGGAGCACTTTTGGGTTTCAGCATGTTACGTTTCGATTTGATGGTCAGCAAGTGAAGTGATGACCGGAATTTATCTGATGGTGGTATTTTTGCCACCAGCAGCCTTGCGGGGGGAATGAGCGTGAGCTCGAACGACGACCTTAAACCATTTGAACAAGCCGACCTTTTTCACGCCAATCTCATGGAATGGCCAGTAAAAGACGATTTGGCCAGTATGGAATTCCCTATTTTTTCCCTGTCGAAGAAACACGACACGGAGATCCGGGAATACGAAAACCCCACCACCAAAAAGCGGATCCGGATAACACCCTCTGTTGTCGGAGCTGCTACGGTTTTCGATAAGGATCTCCTGCTTTTCATCGGTTCCCAATTGATCGAAGGGCGGAAATTGGGTCAACCACTTGCTCGCAAGGTAAAGGTCGATATCTATCGTTTCTTGACCGGCACATGTCGATCACCAGGAGGGAACTCCTATTACCTGGTCGTCGATATGCTGCGTCGTCTCAAAGGTACGAACCTCGAAACAAACATCGTCACTGGCGGTGTCGAGCAGGTCAAAGGCTTCGGTTTTATTGATGACTATGAAATTGAGCGAACTACTGCGAACGGCAAGGGTGCACTTGAAGTCAGCGTCACGATTTCCGAATGGCTTTTCAACGCTCTGATCCACTTTGAAGTTCTCACCATCGATCGACGGTACTTCGGACTGGGCCAAGCACTTGAACGACGTCTCTACGAGTTGGCCAGAAAGCACGCAGGGAAAAAGGTTTTTTGGAAGTGTGACATCGAAATTCTCCGGCAAAAATCAGGCTCCAGTCAGGATCTACGACGGTTCCGCTCCGAAATCAGAAGCATCATCAAGCGTGACTCGCTGCCGGATTATCGAATTGCTTTGGATAAAAGCAACAAGGTGCAAAGGGTTGTTTTCTATACCCGTAATAACAAGGCGCTCTCGGAAGAGCTGAGCAACATGGTTGACGGTTACACATGGTACGAGAAGCTGGAAAAAACTATCCCTGTTTAGCTTCCAGGTGTATATCGCCGACATTTCCCATGCGCCCCCCCTCCTCTCCCAAGATCGCCTACCCGGCTAAACGCCGGCTTGGTGTCGGCCTTCTGCCGCTTCAGCGCAGGTTTGTGACATACCCAAAAAAACGATTCGCTGGGGGCTCAGGGAGGAGCTCTCACGCTGTGTTTCGCGGCACGTATATCGCCGACAAACTCAAACTACTTATTACGTATGTAAGTATTTACGTAAGTACATAATATGACTATACTTCGCATGCCACGTCCAAAACACAGCAAGCCACTGGCGGCTACCAGTGCTCGCAGTGCCGAGAAACCGTCTAGGAGCATCGCGATGATTTTTGCGCCAAAACCCCCGGATCCTGATGTGATAAACCAGGTTGAATCCGAAATCCGTCGCTTGAAAGACGCCCAGCAGATGATGCTGGACGCCAATGAAGCCGTAGTCAGAGACGACGAGAAGACACTTGAATGCATGGGCTTCGAGGAAGATCACATCGCTGAACTACTCAAGCGCAAGGAGTCTGGAAGAGCCGCATTTCCTGACTACGCCATCCGCAACAATCAAGAAGCTATCGAACATCTCCAAGGGCTTCTTGCGAAAGCGAAGCGTGGAATTGCTATTTGATAAATTAATTACGTATGTAAATACGTAATTATGTAGGGTTCGCAATGATGCTTAGAGAATACGTCGTCCTCTTTGTAAACATGGCCTCACCGCAGCCCTCCCCCGAGGAGGCTGAGATTGCTATTCAGGTGAACGATCTTGCTGAAGGCCAGATCGAGGAACACCTCCTCGATCAGACAAGAAACCAACTGTCGCAGAAATTCAAAACCGAACCGAGAGACATCGCAGTCCATGGGTTTACCTTGATTTCTCAGCGATCAAATATTAAAGTTACGTAAATACGTACATAATTATTTATGTAAGGGGGCACAATGACAACGTATGCAGTAGTAAACACCAAGGGCGGTGTTGGCAAGTCTACAAATAGCATTCACTTGGCATGCCATCTGGCAACCAAAGGGCCAACGCTACTCATCGACGGCGACCCCCAGGAAAGTGCTGCGACCTGGGCCGCCTGGCGTCGTGATTGCAAGGAGGCTGAAGGTTTGCCTATGCCGGTCACTATTTGCTTGCGTGGTAAAGCCATCTACGACGAAGGCAAACACCTGGTCACCAACTATAAGAACACAGTGGTCGATGCTGGTGGTCGCGATGCGCCCGGTCTTCGTAACGCCCTCCTGCTTGCTGATGTGGCGATTATTCCAGTAGGCGCCTCAGACCTTGATGCAGCTGCAATGACAGATTTGCTCGAGGTGGTGGACATTGCGAAGGACTACAACCCCAATCTTGTTGTAAAGGTCCTGTTGGCCCGCGTGGATCCGCGCACTAAAGATGCCAAAGACATGCTGAAATGGCTCCAGGAAAACAACCTCAGCGCATTATCCGCTCGTGTGTGCGAGCGCGTCGTATTCCGCCGCTCGATTGGCGAAGGCCGGACCGTAGAAGAACTGGCGAAAGACCCGCAAGCAATTGCGGAAATGAAAGCGTTCTATGAAGAGATCACGCAATGAAAAGCAAACCTTCCCTCGAAGAGTTCCGATCGGGCGGCGCCGAAGGCGCTGTTGAGCCATCTGCTGCTGCAGCGTCGGCCCGGGTAGCTACCCCGGTGCCAACCAATGTCAATGAGAAGCAGAACAAAACGATCCGGATCCGTAAGACGTTCAATGAGCGTCTGGCAGATGAGGCATTTGCTCGATCCAAGAGCGAAGGTAAAAAAGTCAATGAGTCGGACATCATCGACGAAGCGCTGGAAGCCTGGTTTACTAAGCAAGACAAATTACGCAAGTAACTACGTATTTACGTAAGTACGCAAGCCGCCTTCGGGGCGGCTTTTTTGTTTGCATTTGTCGGTGATATACGTAGTTCTGCCCTAAGTAGGCCCTCCCCTCCCCCGCCTCCTGACAAAGCGCTCGGCACGCTCCGCGCGGATCTGCTGACCAACGCCTCCCCCTTCTCCTAGATATGCCTTACTAGCGATCAACAGCCGTGCCGATCGGCACCGGCCTCGATCACCTGCAGCTGTTGCCGGCGCCGCCGGCATCGAGCAGCTGACCAGGTGCTGGCCCGGGCGCGTCGACCGACGTGCACCAGGTGCGCGATCAGCCGCGGGAAAGAGCAGGGCAAGGCACGGCCACCTGGCGGTGGCCAGCGGCGCCGCCGGCACCTGCAGGAGCACCGATCACCCACGAACCCCACCGCCTGCACGGGGATCCCCTGACCCATCCCCTAACACAGCCCGTGGATTTGTGGATGACGGCTAACACCGGCCGCCGGCGGCGGCCAAACCCATCCCCCCGCCCTTCCCTCCAGGAAGGGAGCGAGTCGGCCTCTGACCCCAACGGCCATGGGGAGAAGCAACCCCATGACCGCCGGTGGAGCCTTGATCACCAGCCACCTGGTAAAGGGACCGCTACGCTTCAGTCCTCACCCGTTCGGTGCTCGCCTGCAGGCAGGCTGCGCGCCGCGTGCGGCTTCCGGGCCGACCCTTGACCAGTGCAAATATTTCTGTAATTACGTACATACGTATTTACGTACGCACGTAACTGCAATATAGTTCAATCACCTGCTATTCCGCAGGCTCAAATGTCATTGAGGAAACGACGATGCCGCAACCCCGCGTTGATCTTGCCAAGATGTCACTTAACGAAATTCGCGAGCTGCCATTGTGGAGGCTCTCGGAGCTGCCTGTATGGCGTCTCGCAGCCGCGATCACCAGCTGTCCGAGCGCATTGCAGGGCGGTATCTACAAAATGCTTTGTAAAAGTACGTAATTACGTACGTAGGTATTTACGGTGAAAGCCAGGCGGCTACCTGGCTTCTTCCGACACATTCCCCGTCTAGGAGCGCAATACATGACTGCACAAGCGACCATACGCTACCCCCTTCACCACTTTCATATGTGCTGTGGATCTGGAGCCGGGGCCAAAGGCTTTAACATGTCCAATCCTCGGGTTGGCAACCTGGTTGGTGACTGGATCTGCCTCGGCGGTGTAGACGTCGATCTTGATGGCCTGCAGGACTTTGAAAAGCTTACGGGTGTGAAAGGTACACAGATGGATCTTTTCACCCGGGATCAGTACACCAGGTTCCATGGGAAAGAGCCTCCAGTTGGCTGGAAGGAAGCCACCCCAGATGATATTCGGCGCGCTGCACAGAACGTCACTCCACATGCCTGCTTCATTAGTAGCCCCTGTAAAGGCGCTACTGGCCTGTTGCCAGAGTCAATGGCCGGCACACCGCGATACCAAGCCCTGAATGAACTCACCTTGCGCTGTATTTGGCTGATGTTGGAAGCGTGGAAGGATGACCCGGTACCTCTCATCCTCTTTGAAAACGTTCCGCGTCTCAAAACGAGGGGGAGACATCTGCTGGATCAGATTGGCAAGCTGTTGTCATTGTTCGGCTATGCCTTCTCGGAAACAGCTCATGACTGCGGTGAAATCGGAAACCTGGCTGCCAGCCGAAAGCGGTTCTTGCTAATCGCGCGACACACCGAAAAGGTACCAGCCTTCATCTATGAGCCACCGAAGCACAGCCTCCGGCCCATCGGTGATGTCCTGAGCCGTATGCCTTTGGCTGGTGATGTTGAAGCAGCAGGCCCCATGCACCGAGTGCCTTCGCTGCAATGGCAGACCTGGGTTCGCCTGGCGTTGGTCAAGGCCGGCGGTGATTGGCGCAGTTTGAATGAATACGCGATCGAGGACGGGTATTTGCGCGACCTGGTCATCATTCCTGAGTACCGCAGTGGTTATCTTGGGGTTCATCAATGGGGAGACAGCAGCGGAACCATTACCGGCCGCGCAGGGCCGACTAACGGTGCCTTCTCGATTGCTGATCCTCGTGTAGCTCAATCGGCTCGATGGAATCATGGGCAGCAATTCGGCGTGCATCACTGGATGGACAGCTGCGGGACGATACCCGGCCAACAGTCCCCAGGTCAGGGACGCTTCGCGATTGCAGATCCACGTCCTGGGATGGCAAAAAAGAAGGGTGATCCCTACCTTACAGGTGGGCACTATGGGGTTGTAAGATACGATCAGCCAGCATCGGTTGTTTCAGCTAGTGCTCGACATGATAACGGCCGTTTTTCAGTGGCAGATCCACGTCTGCCAGAGCCAAACGAGCGCTTAACTTGTATTATTCGATCGTTGGACAACACCTGGCATCGGCCTTTCACAACCCTTGAGCTTGCTGCATTACAGTCTTTTTTTGACCCTGAGGATCACTGGTCTGCTGACCCTTTAGATGCTCTCGAAATCAAACGGCGCCATGAAATGGAGCTTTTTGAACTCTATGGCTCGAACGACAGCGATTGGCGTCAGCGCATAGGTAATGCTGTGCCGCCCAAGGCCGCTAAGGCCATTGCCGATGTTATGGGCACGACACTGCTTCTGGCGGCGACAGGCGAAACCTTTGTGCTCAGCAATATGCCTATCTGGGTTCGCCCCATCGCAATGGCAATCAGCGTTAGCAGGCACGCCGCTTAATAATGGTTTGCGTACCTATGTAATTACGTACATAGGTACGCAAGGAGGTAAGTACATATGGTGGTCAGCAACGAAGGGATGGATCCGGTACTTCTGGTGAAGGCTGCGCAGTTTTTTTGGGATCTAGGCAGCCAGGAGCAGCTGGGGCCTCTGGAGTTGGTTGAAGTCATTCGCAGGATTTCTCAAGGTGAGCATCCAGCTAATGTGATTCCTCAACGTGTTTTGCCCTTCGGATCGTAGATGTCGGTGATATACGTACTTATTATCGCCCTGCCTTCCGACTATTAGCGCCGCCGGCGTCTCACGCAGCGCCTGGCTCAGGACGTCGCCCAAACCCCGCCGCGCCGATCGAGCGCGGATCTGCTGGCCAACACCTCACCCTCTCCTGGATATGCCTTACCGGCGATCGGCACCGGCCTCGATCACGATCACCTGCAGCAGTCGCCGGCGTCGCCGGCATCGAGCAGCTGACCAGGTCCTGGCCCGGGCACGTCGACCGACGTGCACCAGGTGCGCGATCAGCCGCGGGAAAGAGCAGGGCAGGGCACGGCCACCTGGCGGTGGCCACCGGCGCCGCCGGCAACCTGCAGGAGCACCGATCACCCACGAACCCCACCGCCTGCACGGGGATCCCCTGGCCCATCCCCTAACACAGCCCGTGGATTTGTGGATGACGGCCAACACCGGCCGCCGGCGGCGGCCAAACCCATCCCCCCGCCCTTCCCTCCAGGAAGGGAGCGAGTCGGCCTCTGACCCCAACGGCCATGGGGGAGGAGCAACCCCATGACCGCCGGGGGAGCCTTGATCACCAGCCACTTGGTAAAGGGGCGCTGCGCTTCAATCCTCACCCGTTCGGTGCTCGCCTGCAAGCAGGCTGTGCGCCGCGTGCGGCTTCCGGGCCGACCCTTGACCAAAAAAGCTAAAGAGGCATTCCTAGCATGTGTACTTACGTAATTACTTGCTTATGTATGTGCGCCATGTCTGCGCGGGTTTGTCGGCAATATACGTGCAAGAGAAACGCGAAGGGAAGCGGGGGAGGAGGGTCGTAAAAGAATTTCTATTGTTGCGTAATTACGTATGTACGTACGTGCGTAACTATTGCATTATGTAGGCCCGTGCATTGTCGAAAAGAGAAATACACCCATGCAGAACCCGTGGAAGCACGCATTTCATTCGGGCATGAGCTCCGCATCTGACCTCCGGGCGGCTATCCAGGCTGGCGTGCCTGTAGGGGTAGTTGCGAATCTTTTGACCAATGCGCAGGTGTTTCTGGCTTTGCCGAAGTATCTCGATCGAGGGGGAAAGGTGTTCGTGGACTCAGGTGCTTTCACGGCGTTTCAAAAAAGAGAATCCATGCAGTGGGATAGGGTGTTTTTCACCTACGACGCGTTGATCAACCAAACAGACTTTCCCTCCAATTTGTCCATCGTTGCGCCCGACGTGGTCGGTGACCAAGCTGCCACGCTAGGTTTATGGCATGAGCATGCGATGCAGATCACTGGTTGGATTGCACGGGGAGTTCGAGTGATCGTTCCGCTGCAGAAGGGCGTCTTGAGTGCTGGCCGTATGCTTGAAAAGGCAACTGAGATCTTTGCCTCAAGCAAATTCGCAGCAGGAATCCCGTCAAACCTGGAGGCGATGACAGCCGCTGATTGCTCAACTCTTTGGCATCATGATTTTCACATCCTTGGTCGCGTGAAGCTAACGCCTGATCTCTCTTTAAAACTCGAAGCGTTAGGCAAGAACAACCCAGGGGCTCAATTCACGTCAGATGCAAACTGGCTTCGCTCGCGGTTGAAGAAAATTAGCGCGATTCAGACATCAAGGCCTGACATGCGTTATCAGCTTGAAACTCGCAGGACGCAGGCGGTCAGAGCTGTTCTGGACTTGGACGCCTACGAGAGTGCCATAAGTATTTAGGTATGTACGTACGTACGTTAATGTTTGAGCGGCAACATTGTCGGTGATATACGAGATCGGGAGGGGCAGGACAGCGAAGAGGAGGGGGGGCATAATCCTTGTCACGCGAGCCCGTCCACAAACACACTGAAACAAAAAAGGAGTCGTCTATGAGTCGGCTAATCGATGCGCTAAATGCAACCGTTGTTAAATGGCGAGCAGGCAACCAGGATCGCCGTGGCGGCGTGGTATTAGTTTGGGACGGTCAGGTGTACGGGTGGAAAAACTGCTTGCGGGATGCGATACACGAACGCCCTGGGGCTTATGCTGTAGATGAGGATGGCCATGTCTTTGTCGCCGAGGGTGGCGATGAGTACAACGGGGCCAAATGTTGGGTTGTGGTTGACCTTGACGCGACCGAAGCTCAAGAAGTGATGAGGTAAAAACCCGGTCGCGCCGATCGAGCAACGCCCAAGCCATACACATCGAAGGAGTGAACGCGCATGAAGCCCCGCAATGCACTTAGTCTGAGGTTTACCCCGGACGTGGCTACATTGGAGACCATCAAGCTTGATCTGAGTTCTGGCGTGACTGCCGAAGTGTTCGGTGATCCCGAGAATGCCACCTACGAATGGCGCCTTGTACATGACGATGGGATGGTGGAGCAACATTCCGACTGTGGCTATGGGATTCCATCAATCGCGCTTCGAGACGCCCTGGTGGTCTTCTACGGCCCACCTCCATTTGGCATAGATATCGTGGACCTGCGAACAGAAGATGAACGCACCCAGCGGCACTACGGATTGAAGCAGCCCCGCTGAAGGAAAAATAGCTCCACCACCAGCCCCGCCAGTCGGGGCTAAGCCAGTGAAAAAACACCATTTTTCACGCCCACGAAAACAAGGAACCGATTATGAACAACACGTTGAACATCGAATCGGCGTTGGCATTGGATGGCCGCATTTTTGCCATGCTTACCCCCGCCGAACTGGAGCTGTTCGAACTGGCCCGCGCCGAAGGTCGTAAGCACGGTGTAATCGCCACCATCTTAAGCGCGGCAGATTCTGACGAATTCGCTCAAGCCAACTCGCAGGCGCATCAGGATGAGATTATGCGCCGTATGAACGGCACCGTTTCCGTAGTGCGCGGTACTACAGACATATTCGCGGAAGCAGCGGCCCTGTCACTCAGCAAGTTTCCGCCGCCGCGTTTTGTGACTATCACCCAGGACAAGTCGCAGCTAGAACAGCTTTACCCCAAAGGGGGGGATGGTAAATCGACCGTAGAATCTGACTACGAAGAAATCAACATTACGGCAGTGCTGGAGCAGCGTTTCGCAGTGGGGCAAGGCGTTGTCACGCTATCGGCCAGCATGACAGATGAACAAATGCTGACCTTGATCAAAAGCGCCTGCACCTGGAGCAAAGGCAAAGCGTTTCAGGTCATCCCACCTCAAGCCGGATGAGCAGCAAAAGTCGCTCAGCGGCACCCCAAGCCCCAGCCTCCAGAATCGAGCAGGAGAACGTGATAGTGGTTGAGTACATTGAAGTCCCACCTCAAGAACCTGCGAAGCAGATAACTGCTCGGCATGTTGCACACCATCTCGGTGAACACCTAGCTGGTTTTCTGGCTGCAAACAACTTGAGCAGTTGGGCACCAGAGGACGACCACGTTCTTCGTGAGGATCGACTCAGCGACCAAGTTCTCCTGGTCAGTCAATGTACAGGCCTGTCAGTAGACCGTTTTCGACGGTTGGCTAAAAAGCTTAAAAAGCTTGGGCAGGAAAATGGTGGCGAGTTGACGCTTACAGCGACCAAACACATGCTCGCGCATTCGCTTGGGTATTCCTCATATCAGATGGCAATGCAATGCCGAACCGTTGACGAGTTCATAGAAAATATCTGGCCCAAGGGCGCCGCAATGAGTCTTGTAACCTTGGACAACGCCATAGATGGTTTGCACGTAAGCCCCGACCTTCTGACATTGCTCAAAGAGCGTATTCAATTCAATCAAAAGCGCGACCAAGCCCTCACGGAAACAATGGCAGCCGCCCCTAAGGTAGGGAAGAAAATGAAACAAGAGCGCCGTGAGCGCCAGAGACGCCTGGATCGTGAAGACAAACGACCAAGAGAATAATCTTTAAGTAGATTCAGTCGAAAACGCCACAGTCAGTCGCGCATAGGATTTTTCGATGAAGATGCAGAGCGTAGATCAAGCAGTGTTCAAGTCCGCTGTGCCGTGTGCGCCTGCATCGCTGCGAACCTTCCGCCTGCACTTGACGGTAGCCCAGGCCGGGGGCACCCAACAAGGGAATGGCTACGCCCAAAATGCTCACCCGTTCAGACTCGCTCTGCTCGCTTAGCTGCGGCTTCCGCTTTTGCCCTTGCAGTGCGCTTTCCCGGCCAGTCAACCGGCGTGCTACGGCGAAAGGCACTCAGCGAAGCAATGGTAACTACCTCGGGGGAATCCGATTTGAATCACTCTCAAGCAAATCAAAATCCGGCTCAAGCATCTAGCAAAGCAATGGTTGAAGCGCATTTGAGCGTGGAGCTTCTGCGGAGTAATCCGGACAAAATCTACGTCTTCGGCGACAACCTTTTGCGCCGTGGTACTGCCTGTCAAGCAGCAGTGCGAGGCGAGCCGAATGCTTTCGGCATTCCTACCAAGCGTGCGCCGTCTATGGCGTCATCGGCCTTCTTCTCGGATCGGCCTGATGAGGTGCAGGCAGTGTTGCAAGCTTTGCGCGAGCTGTACGTACTTGCTCGCACCAGGACGGTAGTGTTTCCGGCCGCAGGGCTGGGCACTGGCCTCGCTCGGATGGCGACCAGTAGCCCGAAGGCGTACCAGCAAATGCGCAGCATCCTTTCGGCTCACTTCGGATTCGATCAGTGATTGTCGATAGCCGATTCAGCGAGTCGGCTGCCAACAACCACAGTTAACGGAATTGACAGCTGGTAAGGCTTTCTTAGGGATAACTCCACGCACTGCCACCAGGCGGTGGACTCCGGCACCACCTGCAGCGCCAGGCCCAGGACGTCGCCCAAACCCGCCGCGCCGATCGAGCGAGGATCTGCTGGCCAACACCCCACCCTCTCCTGGATACGCTTCACCGGCGATCGCCGGCCGTGCCGATCGGCACCGGCCTCGATCACGATCACCTGCAGCAGTCGCCGGCGGCGCCGGCATCGAGCAGCTGACCAGGTGCTGGCCCGGGCACGTCGACCGACGTGCACCAGGTGCGCGATCAGCCGCGGGAAAGAGCAGGGCAGGGCACGGCCACCTGGCGGTGGCCACCGGCGCCGCCGGCACCTGCAGGAGCACCGATCACCCACGAACCCCACCGCCTGCACGGGATCCCTTGACCCATCCCCTAACCAGCCCGTGGATTTGTGGATGACGGCCAACACCGGCCGCCGGCGGCGGCCAAACCCATCCACCCGGCCTTCCCTCCAGGAAGGGAGCGAGTCGGCCTCTGACCCCAACGGCCATGGGGGAGAAGCAACCCCATGACCGCCGGAGGAGCCTTGATCACCAGCCACGGCGTGCCGTGACTGCGTCGGGCTATAAGCACACTTGCATACGTATCTATGTAATTACGTATGTATGTGTTTACGTAACTACGTACAATAGATACAATACAACACAGAGCCGATCCGCCCTACTCCCGCAGCGGTGGGAACGTCAAAACTAAAATACTCAGGAATGGACCATGGTTACTCACTACTCAACGATTACTAATCAAGTCGCGTGCGGTCGCAACAACCACAACTTGGTATCAAGCAAGGCAGTCGCACCGGTGACCTGTAAAACGTGCCGTTCGACTGAAGCCTATCGCGCTGCTCAAGCGTCGCCCGCAAAGGACATGCAAAGGGAAGACATCGATGTTCACACTCAAGCTTCCCCGGTTGGTACCGGTACTCCGGTCGCCAAAGTTGCCTTTCAGGAATGGCTATCCAAACGACGTGGTCGGGATCAGTTGCCCCGTGGTAAGTATTTCAATGATAAGCGAGATGGGCTAAAGGCCTTCCAGGTAGGTGACTGCGACATTGTTGCGGCTTATACGCCAAAAGGAGCGATTCAAGTTTTCTGTGAGCAAAGCGGTTTTCCGAGTCTCGACTACACCGTCGCAGACGTTCAGTTGGTCGGCAATAAACACCTTGATTCACTCATGGTGTTCGACCAGGACGAGGGTAAAACTGAAGTGCTAAAAACCTCACTTCGCCAAGACGTTGCTGCCCTCAACGCCCCGGCATACATGTACGGGTGGGAGTGAGCTCATGCACAACGTCGTGATTGCAACCGAAGCGTGCTTTTTGGATGAGCAAGTCTCCCGTGGTCAAATAGTTTCAGTCCACACTGCATCCCATACTGCGAGAGAAAGCGCTCAGAAGCTGAACAAACGCAAACTCGCTTCGTTCAGTAAGCCGATGTTCATCGCGGTACATTCAGACCAGCCGCGTCGCAAAGGCGACATAGCGGAAGAGCTGATAGTAATGCACGAAATGGAAGCGCATGTAGAAACCTGCAAACGCCTCATGCGTGCAATTCTCTCGTTTGAACTCACCGGCAAAGCAGACAAGCGCGCTGATGATGCTGGTTACGAGCTGCAGCAGTTAGGTCTCAGCCTGGAGGAGCTACGCGAGCGCTACGAGCAAGAGGTTCGCGAGGAGCATCAGGACCAGGTACTGCGCCGGCAGACAGAGGCCCACAAGCGGGCGCGTGGGTTTGAAGCGCAGAAATCAGTTGATGAGATCCGGAATGAGCCGTGCTTCGCCGTTCCAGCCGTCCGAGGCGTCCAGGCGGGCAGTGAATATTATTTGGCACAAATTCCCTACTCGATCCTGGCTAGGCTGTTTGTCTTTGATGAAGAAGCGGTGCCGGCCGAACTGCGCGCCCAACGGACGCTGAACAAAAAGCGTGCTGAAGCTATCAGCGATTACATGCTGGAGAACCGTTACGAATATGTGTTGCCCGCGCTGACGGCAAGTGTCGATATCGCCATGGCGTTTGAGCCACTGGAGGGCATCGCGCAGCTAGGGACTTTGCACATACCGATGAGTGCAACGATGCTAATCAATGATGGTCAGCACCGCCGCACTGCCATCGAACTTGCCTTGAAAGCAGATCCATCCCTCCAAAACGAAACAGCGCCTGTCCAAATCCACTTCGATCAAGGACTCGCCCGCTCGCAGCAGATCTTTGCCGACATCAACAGCAAAGCTGTTAAACCTTCGTCCGCGATCAGTGCGCTGTACGACCATCGCAACCCGTATAACGCATGGATACAGACGCTGCTTAACGCGATGCCGAGCATCAAGAAGCGGATCGACTTCGAGAATGCGACACCAGGACAACGCTCCTACAAGCTCTGGAGTTTGGTGGCCTTCAAGAAGTTTGTGACGTTACTCACCGGGGTAAGTGAGAAAACAATAAGTCAGCTGGACGATACGAAATTGAAGGGTATTGCAGGCATGATCAACCGTTTCCTCAAGGAGTGCGGTGATCATTTGCCACAATGGGGCCAGATGATTGAGGGGTGGATTACCGCTGTCGAGGTGCGAGAACAGATGGTGATCGGCCACGCCGTATTCCTTGAAGCGTTGGGCATGTTCGGCAAACAAGCACTGTTCGCTGGCCCTTATCTGGCACCGATTGACCGGGATGCCAAGGTTGTGGACCACACCCGGGCTCGATGGGATGTAATGCAGGGCCTCAAGGGCGTGGAAGTGGGGAAAGGTGAACCCAACTGGGAAAACCGCTGTGTAGTTTTAGGGAAGATGCAGAAAACCAGCGATGGGACCAAATCCACAGCAGCGAAGTTGCTACAGATCGCAGGAGTAGAGCTGTCGGCAGATTTGGCGGCGGTTAATGATCGGGTCGAAGCAGCAAACGGCGCTAACGCTACGGCGTAAAGGGGGAGACCAGCATGGCCACGTCCGAGGAACACAACAAGCTGACGAAACTGGGCGCGAGTTGGTTCCGCAAGAATGGCTTTGGCGTTGTGACCACGGAGCTGACCTCGGCACGTAGTCGCGAACAGCCAGATGTGATCGCTTTCCGGAGCAGTTGCTCCGCGATGATCGAGGTCAAGGTAAGCAGGTCAGACTTCTTTGCAGATCGTAAGAAGCCTGAGCGGGAGGCCGGCGGCGTAGGGATTTACCGCTTTTACCTGTGTCCAGATGGTTTGATCAAGCCAGAAGAACTGCCCCCTAGATGGGGACTGCTCTATGCCAAGGGGCGGACCATTGTCGCCATCGTCAAACCGCAAGGCAACATTTGGCCTCCCTTGGCAAAAGAACACCCAGCATCCGAGGCATACTTAGGGCCATGGCACGAGTTTCAACATGTACCTGATGCTGTCGCAGAACGTAGCGCACTTTATTCAATTGCTCGTCGTCTCACGATGGCAATAGCAAAATGAACGACCAGGTGCGCGAGGAGCGCTCGACGCCGAAACAGACTTTCAAACGAACTGAAAGGAATCCAGCCATGCCGACGACCGAACCACGCTACCCTTTGCTTTTGACCATGGTCCAGTTGAACGAGCTGAAAATCATCCTTGACGCGGCATCGGCCAGCGAGGGGGATCCGGATGCGGTGATATTTTCGCTGCTGGATCAGGTGCGCGAAGTGCGGGTCAAGGCGGCCAATGTGAGCAGTTTGCGTAATCCAGGTGCCCAGGGGCAAGCCGCTGAAACGCTGGCCAACGTGGACTCGGACTTTTACCTGCGCTTTATCTCTGAAGACAAGAAGTGAAGGGAATTTGCCAATGAGCACGAATGAAGCCGAAAAGAAACTCAATGCCGTACAGTCCGACCGCTGGCTTTGGCTGTTGGCCGCCTTCTCCACCGCTAAAACGCAACGCGACGTAGCCCGCGCCATGATCCGTATTGAGGGTTACCTGCTAGGACTGCTGGATGGCCAGGTGATTAGCGAGCTGGAACGCGAGGCGCTGTATCAGCAAGCCAAACCCTTGGAAATGGAAGCCGCGCACCGCACCGCCTAACGCGTATGAAGGAAATATCGCCCGCTGCACCCCAAGCCCCGGCCCTAAAAAGCCGGGGCCAAGGACGTAGAGAAATACGGTTTTTACTGCTATCAACGGGATGCTCTCGCTATGAACACATTGGAACAAACCATCGTCAACCAGGCGAAAAATCGGCTTGCAGTAGTGTCCTCTTATTACGGCAAAGGTGGTGTCTCCGACGAAGACGCTCACGATTTCGCCACCGACACGGCGCAGCTCTTGGCGCTGCTGGAAATTTGGCATATTTCGGGCAGTGGTATGAGTGCCGAAGGAATCGCAGCTTTGGAGGCCGTTGAAGCTGATTATGCTGCGCTTGTGCGGTCGAACAGCGAGGCAATGACTGTGACACTGGACGCCGAAGCGGTCGAGGCACTTTCGCACTACCGGCAGGCTCTGTCAGCATTCCAGGCCGTAGGGCATGGATCTGACGAAGGTGCAGACCTGTTCCTGACCTCCGAGAGAGCCGCCGAAGAGTTGGGCAGGTTAATTGCCTATCTGGCCCCGGCCACCACCGACTGATCCAGGAAAAAACCGATGATTGTCATACAGCAATACGCATTGCGACTCAAGACTAAGAGCCATAAAAACCGACTGCCGCGAGGTGCTAAGCCGATCAAAATAACGGTCGAAGATCCGCCCGAATTCCAGATTCAGGGTGCCAAATCTACGCCCATTATTCGGACGCTGGACTAATTGTTCTGACGTTCAGGGAAAAAAGCCGCCTAGGCGGCGCACGGAGCTGAAAGGAGCCCGCGCCATGTACGACGAAAAGCCCCCGTTTGCGCCCTTGGCGCCGGATGTCCAGAAAGTGCGACTGGAAACGGTCCTGACTGAAACGTTAAGTCTGATGAACGATTGCCCGGACGGAATGAGCCACGACCGCACGGTGTACTACGGCATGGCCCAGGGCCTACTTTCGGCCCTTTTTGTATCCGGCATTATCAGTGACCTGGATTATGAACTGCGCCGTCATGGCCTGCTGGCGGAATACCAATGGGGCAACTTGCCCGCGGACGAGCTGTGACCTGTAAACGATGTCTCCGGTTTAAAACGTAAAGGATGTCTCCAGTTTCTACCTGGCCAACACCTCCCCCTCGTGGATATGCGTCACCGGCGATCGCCGGTCCTACCGATCGACACCGGCCTCGATCAGGATCACCTGCCGTAGTCGCCGGCGCCGCCGGCATCGAGCCGCTCACCAGGTGCTGGCCCGAGCGTGTCGAACGACGTGCACCAGTTGCGATCAGCCGGGGGAAAGAGCAGGGCAGGGCACGGCCACCGGCTCCACCTGCAGCGCCAGGCCCAGGACGTCGCCTAAACCGCCGCGCCGATCGAGTGCGGATCTGCTGGCCAACACCTCACCCTCTCCTGGATATGCCTTACCGGCGATCGCCGGCCGTGCCGATCGGCACCGGCCTCGATCACCTGCAGCTGTTGCCGGCGTCGCCGGCATAGAGCAGCTGACCAGGTCCTCGCCCGGGCACGTCGACCGACGTGCACCAGGTGCGCGATCAGCCGCGGGAAAGAGCGGGGCAGGGCACGGCCACCGGTGCCGCCTACAGTGCCTGGCCCAGGAAGTCGCCCAAACCCGCCGTGCCGATCGGCACCGGCCTCGATCACGATCACCTGCAGCAGTTGCCGCCGCCGGCATAGAGCAGCTGACCAAGCCATGGACGTAGTGCAACACGAGCGTCCTGGTGCGCGCGCGACGCACCCCGTCGCGTCGGCCAGGCCGTACGTGGATTAGGTCGTTATAGAGTCAATCAGATGGCACCCAATGCCGTGTCCGGGCGTCAATGGCCTGGAGCGTTAACACGCTCCCAGGCGCATTGAGGGTCATACGAATGGAAGTATAAATACAGCTGAAAGGCTTAGGAGACTGATACCTGCAACAACAAGCCCCAATCGCTTTCCGTGGCGAATTTCATTCCTCGCAGTCCATATCGATGATGCAACTGCAGCACTGCCACAAATTGCGGCGATCCATCCGGCTGGCGTCCTTGCAATCGTAGACAGAATTATTGCCAAAGGGTGTTGGCCGGGATTAATGACTGCCCAAAAAGGCATCCGGCCAGTGCCCAGGACGAATCCTACAAACGTGCATAAAGCACCAAATGCCACCAGCGCGAGCATGGTGATACCAATGAACTGATACCTGGACGCAGCCACGGCCTTCACCGCGACTGCTTCACTGGTTCGAGCTACCGCTTCCGACAGTGTTCCAAGTGCCTTTTTGGTTTCAACATCCGCAACATCTGCTGCTGTCCTGCGAATGTCCTCCATGACTTGCCCAGCATGCTTCGAGATCATCCCCGGATACTTGCTAAACAGCGTGTCATAGGACTGCAACGTCATCAGTATGAGCCAGAGCGAATCGTTGTCTCGAATGTTGAGCGCGTTTTTTACACGATACATCGCCTCGATTTCCTTCTCTGACGGTTGCCGACCTAGCAACTTGGCGAAGGCAGAATCGAGATCAGACATTGATCAACTCCCCGAGCGTTGGCTTGTATTCATTTCTCCAACGAGTCAGCTCAGCCCTGTTACCGATCGGCAACTCTTTCATTGCGGCCTCTATCGACAAGCGCTTGCTGTACAAATCATCGCTGACGCGATCTGCGAGGTCTGGAAATGTAATCGAGTTGCCTCCAGCAGCTTCAACCGACTCTCGCAGTTTTGACCCGTTATAGAGCTCAAATTTGCCTTCATCACCGAAGTAACTGTTGCGGACTACGTGCACAACTGAGTCAGGGATTGCATCCATATAGTCTTTCAGCAACTCAAGGCTATCTCGTTGACGATTGATCACCCAGAACGTCACCAGCTTTCTGTTCAGCTCTTCAAGAGTAGAATTCAGCGTGCTGCCATAGGCGCTAACACCTTTGTTATTACGTGCTGCGGTGTTGATGATGACAATTGCATCCTTATTTGCGTCGCAGAGGTTGACCATATCGATCCATCCGTTTGCAACGTCAAGATCGATCAGGTGGGTTTCGATCTCGTCTTTGTACATCTTGTACACGTCAGGATTTGAGGTGTCTGATTCAATCAGAATTACCTTCTTTTTTTCGTGCATAGCTGTATCGATAAGTGCGATGGTAACCATCGATTTACCAACACCACCTTTGCTACCACCAGTTACGACAATTGGCTCGTTCATTTGCTTTACCTAAATCTCGCGACTGTCGTCGCGGGGTTGAAATGTTCCGCTTTGGACGGGTTCTTTAGCAGTCGTTTTGTTGCCGGAAGGTGTTGCAGCAACATGGACGCCGTTCTTGCTATCGTCCGTTGCTGTTTTGTTCGTGACAGAATTTGCACCTTCTTGCTTTTTATTTGCTTCATCAGATGCTTTTTTACCGCTGTTATCAAGAGGTTTTGCAGGCGTCCTTGCAGGAGCTTTTTGGCCGCGTTTCTTCGGACCCTTCAGACCCTTCGCCCTCGTGAGATAGCTTTTCAGCGTTTGCGGCTTTATCTCCAAACCACGAGCGGTAAAAATTTCCGCGATCATCTCAATGGTGTAGCCCTTTTCTTGCAGCTCGGCTACTTGAGTTGCAAGCATCTGCACAGCCTCTGGCTTGCTAACCTCACGCTTTTTAACCTCAACCGCAGGAAGGCTTTTCAAGCTTTCTTGCAGGTTTTCGATCGTCTCGATCGCAATCTTCATCCTGTCACCTGCTGATTATGCTTTTCCGCATTCTAGCTTTTGCCGTTGCTGCGTCAACCACTGCGCTATATAGTTGAACACAAGAGCTCTTAGAATCTGGGACAAGGTAGGGTTTGCTATACCGCCATAAATGGCTTTCTAGCAACCGAAAGGGATCCAGTCGTTACACTCCCTCCTCCTTTCTACCTCCCCTGCTCAGGGCAAGCCCCGAGACCCCAAAAGCGAAACCTTGAATATGAGTGACAGCGAAACCCGGAAAAAAACAGAGCTCATTATGGTGAGGGTGACACCCGAGGAGAAAGCAGCGCTCACAGAGCGCGCCCAGGACGCAAATCTCACAACCCCCGCATACCTGCGTGATTGCGGTTTGGGCAGAACTATTCGGAGCAAGGTGGAGCACCACGTCATCAACGAATTGCGCCGTTTAGGTGGCCTTCAAAAGCACTTGTTCAAAGAAGGGGGAGGGGTGAAGTCAAAAGAATTCGCCGAGATCCTGGTTGAAATACAACGGGCAATCGCACGTATCGGTGATAAATCGTGATCGCCAAGATTCCAGAGAAGCGTGACGACGGAGACTCATCCTTTAAGGACCTGGTTGAGTACATGACAAACAGGGATGAAGATCAGGAGAAATTTACCGATGAGCTCAATACAAGCGACCGAAGAAGACACCTCGACGTTCTTAAGGTTATTGGAATCAATCTCGCTACAGCAGGCGACCATCTGCGCGCAGCTGGACGAGTTGATGTCATTGATGGAAACGCCATCAGAATCCGTCTTGGAAGTGTTGGAAGGACTGCTCACTCCGATGCAGGAAAGCATGACCGATCTGACCGAAACGCTGACAACCCAATTGAAGGTGAAATAGATGGGCGTGAACATCAACGAAGTATTGCCCGCACTCGCGCAAATCTTAGAGCAGCAGGTCGCTATCTCGGACAAGCTCCTGAAGCTGATAGAGACTTTCAAGAAAGAGCCAGAGCCCGTCGAGCCCACATTGCGGTTGCTGCTGACGCCGCTGAACGACGGAATCGACGTGATGCAGGAAACATTGATGCAGACGAAAGACTAGCGCTGCTTCAATTAATGGGTGGGCCACAGCAGGTAGTCACGAGCTCCGGGGTGGTCTGCGAACACAACTGTCTAACGCTTGAAAGTGCCAGTGCTGAAATGGCGGCAGTCGCCGCACAGAACGCCCGCGTCAAAGACCCGGTTTACCACGTAGTGCTTTCCTGGGCACCAGGCGAAAACCCTACCGATCAGGAGGCCTTCCAAAGCGCGCACTACGCGCTGAAAGCTGTTGGCATGAGCGATCACCAATATGTTTTTGCCGTGCACCGGGACACCGACAACGCGCACGTCCACATCGCTGTAAACCGGGTTAACCCGGAGACCTTCAAGGCTGTCTATCCAGATCGCGACTACTACAAGCTCGATCGTGCAATGCGCGAACTTGAACTTGCCAATGGCTGGCAGGAAGTCGAAGGCGTTTTCTCTATATTTGAGCGTAACGGAAAGAAGGTCATTGACTGGACGAGCAAGTCTCCAGATTCAAAAGGAAAGCGGCCAAGTAAAGCTTCGGAGATGGAGCGATACGACGGCAGCGAGAGCTTCTTCACTTACGTCCGAAATGAGCCTCGAAACGCCATTGCTGCCGCGCTGAAGCGCGAAACACTTACTTGGCAAGCCATCCACCACTTGCTCGCTAAGTTCAATCTGGAGTTGCGCGAGAAAGGGCAGGGCTTGGCCATCTACGACCTGGGCTCAGACGCAACCACGCCCATCAAGGCCAGCGACCTGCACGAAGACCTCTCAAAGTCCCGTCTGGTAAAACGCCTCGGTGACTTCCAGGAGCCCCGTCCTGTCGAGGTAGAACCGTCGACGAAATACGATAAACACAAACCATTAAAGCGCGACCCTCAAGTTCGTGAGGATCGCCGGCAGGCAAGAGCTGACGCGCGTAGAGCTCTGCGCGACCGCTATCAGGCCTATAAAAAGAGCTTCGTCACGAAGCGTTTGAACCCGGCTGAGGTCAAGCGCCGCTATGCGGAAATAGCCGAGCAGGCGCGCGATCAGCGATCAAAGGTCAAGGCATCGAAAGGCAGCGTTGCGGCAAAAAAAGCGATGTACAGCGTTATCGCTTTTGAAACCCTACGAGATCGGGAGCGCCTGAAGGCCGAAATTCAACGAGAGAGAAACGAGCTTCGCCAAGATTCACACAACAAGACACGGACATTGAAGGAGTGGGTAGAGGAGCAGGCAGCGGCCGGTGACGCCGCAGCGATCAGTCAGGTACGTGGCTGGGCTTACTCCGAAAAACGCAAGCAGAAGGAAATTCAGGATGCTGAGAAAGACGATCGGTGTAACGGGTTGCGACACGATAGTGAAGCTGATCCAGTTGCGAAAACGAACGTCGTCGGCATGACCTTCAAGGTGCGCCGGAGCGGAAGCGTTCATTACCAGAATGATCGGGGTCAGGATCAGTTCGTTGACCAGGGGCGATCGGTCCAGGTGATGCCAGGCGCTGACACGGATCGATCCTCAATCGCTGCGGCTTTAGCATTTGCCAAAGAAAAGTACGGGGGAAGATTCGAGCTGACAGGAACGGACGAATTCAGGAAGCTAGCCGTTGAAGTCATGTCTGAATACAAAATAAATGTGACGCTCAATAGTGCCTCGCAGGAAGCCATGCGCAAAGCTTATGAGGCTGAACTCAGGGCATCTGAGCGCAAGGGGGGAGGGAAAGGGCACCGACCTTCGTAAAAGTGGAATTGCACAACCTTATTCCGTATAGTACCCTTAATACAAAATTAGGGGGTCATTATGGATTCGTGGCGTATCTCTGTTGGGGTTCTACTACTCGCAACCGGTTTAACTGGTTGCGCAACGAAGTCGAACCCCGCTGATGTTCAAACTGAGATCGATCGGCTGATCCTAGATTCCGCCCGGACGATCCAGGCAGCTCAAGCCGATCTTTATAAGGCCGGCGCCCTCAGCAAACCAGCTAACCCCACGCCGGCTCGTATTTTCAGTGGGCAACAGCCGCTTACCTTCACCTGGAAGGGCGATGCCTATCTCCTTCTCCAAACCCTTGCGCAAGACCGAGGGTTCTCATTCTCATCTGTCGGGTCACGACTGCCCCTTCCGTTGAACATGGATGTCAAAGATATGCCTTTCGATACGGTGCTTACCCAAATAAGCGCCCAGATCGGGTATCGAGCATCTGTCGACAAGGGCGTTACCAGTCTCGTTCTCCGCTACAGCCGGCCCATGCCCTAAACGGAGTTCGTGATGAAACGCATTGCAATAGCCATCATCCTCGCTCAAGCGTCTTGGCACACCTCTGCAGTAGGCGCAGAAGGAAGTATGAGTTCCGACCCAAGGCTTACCGGCAGTGGCGCAACGCTCTCTCTTGACGCCTTGATGAATCCAACATCACAAGCCAGCACCGGCGTGAACAGCCTCCGTGCGCAACTTCTGTCAGACGGTGGTCGCACAGTTGGTTTCCGCGGCGGCCTCGCAGCGAGGGCGCAAGACCTAATCAGCGCCTTGCACCGCCGTGAGCGGGCCCTCGATGTCCAGTTCGAGTTTGGTCCTTTGGTAAGTCCCAGTGGCCTGCTACCGCCAGTAATCGTTGAATCGCGTGATGTGGCGGCCTTCGCTCCTGACCAGATCCGAATGGCCAATGTTGTCTACAAAAAAGAGCGGAATGAGCGCTTCGTGAGCGTACCTCCGACTTGGCGTGATTATTTGTTGGTGGGACTGCCTACTCAGGCCAATGTGGACCTTCCTGTTATGGAAGCGCGACCAGTCGATACCGCTGAAATGAAGATCTGGCAGGAAGCGGTAAAGCAGGGCTGGGAAGAAGGTGCGGCTCAGGCAATGACCATCCTTGAAGCCAACTTCAATCGGCTGACCCGTGACTACAAAGGCATGATGCTCTACTCGACACTTCTGCAACACAACATGGTTGGGCAGAGCCAAGTCGCTGAATCCCAGCAAACAGTCACGGGTGATGGCGGCCAACTTACGCTCGGCGACAAGATGCGTCGTTTGGTTGGGAAGGCCGAGTTCGAAGTGGACGCGGCCAAATGGCGCCCAGTAATCAAAGTGGGTGCTCTACCGCCGCCGGCCCCCCCTGTTGCGACCGCACCTTCGCAGGCTTCCCAGGTCGCCGTATTCACGCCGACTTCCCCGTCGCAGAACATCGCTGTTAGCGGACCGGTACCAAACATGACGGCGAGTCTGACTACTTCAGTCGCCCCAGGATCATCAAGCGTACCGGTCACCCCTTCGACTGCAGCTTCGCAGACAAAGTCATCGCTGACTTCTCCGGTGGCACCACCAGCGGCAGTTCCAGGCGGTACGCCTCCGGTCAAATTCCCGCTCGCTGCTGCGCCGGTAAAGGCTCCACTACCAGTTTGGGAGACTAAAGACGGTTCCACGCTCCGCGAGACTTTGACCCAGTGGGCCAAAACTGCGGGTTGGACAGTTGACTGGATGCCAGAGGATCTCAATTACGCAGTCCCACATCTGCGGATCGAAGGTTCGTTCGAGGACGCGGTAATCAAAATCTTTTCGTACTTCCAAAACGCAGAGCGTCCTCTTGAGCCGAAGGGGTCACGTCAGCAGAAGCTAATCAGAGTTTTGGAATCCAACCCGAGGAAGTCTGCATGAATTTCAGATCCGTAGGCAGGCTGACTGTCACATTGCTGGTTTTTACCCTTATGTCGGGCTGCCAGAGTTCAAAACCTGTTGATCGCGATGCCAAGCCAGGTAGCGGATCGGGTACATCGTCAGCACCTGGTCAAAAAACCTCCGCAAGCATTTTTCAGGACGAACCTCTCGTCAATCTAAAGCCATTGCCGGTTAAGAAGCTCGCGAGTGAAAACGCTGTAATTCGTGCCATGCCGGCCCCTGCCGAAAGCTGGATCGTGTCGCCGGCCGACGCAACGCTTCGGCACGTCCTGGGCAAGTGGGCTGCTCGGGCCGGCTGGCAGTTGGTCTGGGAGGCGTCCGTCGATGTTCCCGTAACCGTCAGTGCGTCCTTTGACGGTGATTTCCGATCAGCCGTAAAGCGGCTGTTTTCTTCGCTATCCGCTGCAGAAGTCAACCTGACCGGACTCATGTACTCGGGCAACCGTGTACTTCGCGTGACCGAATCAGGCCGTCGCGCCCAATAACCCAGGAGTAGAAATAATGACTTCGTACACAAAACGAAGCGTGGCGTTCGTGACGGCATTGTCGCTTGCCGGCTGCGGTACCGTGATGGAACGAAACACCATTCGGGATGCAGTGACGCAGGGTAGTAATTCGGTCGAGAACCGTCTTAGCCAACAGCGAGAGGACGACCAACAACGAGGCGCCGTAGTCAGGGAAATCGATGGCGTCTGGCTGGGCGGTAAAACGGTGAAAGTATCTCGTGATGCCGAGCTCCCTTCTGTGTTCAATCAGCCCATCAGATTTGCATTTCCCGATAAACCGACACTGACAGTCATTGGTGACCGAATCAGCAAAATCGTCGGGCTCTCGGTAAGGGTTAGCCCTGATGCCCTGATTCCGTTAGAGGCTTTTTCCGCACAGCGAATGGGCGCTGGAAGTGCCATGGGTGGATTGCAATCTGGCGGCGCGGTAGCGGCAGCGAATAACGTCAGCTTGCCACCGGGTATGGCAATGCCTATGAGCGGTCCTATCGGACAAACCGCGCCAAGCATGGCAATGATGAATGGTGGGTACCAGGGTTTCATGCCAGGGCGCTCATTCATCATTGACCAGGCAAGCCCCTTTGGCGGCACGCTGACTGAATTGCTCGACCAGGTCTCGTCGAAATTTGGTGTCGGCTGGGACTACAAGGACGGCGCTATTCTGATTTCGCGCATCGTGACGCGGACTTATCAAATCGCCTCGATCACGGACACCAATGATGTAAGCAGCACCATTGCGAAGGCGGGAACAACAGGGGGATCGAGCGGCGGCAATAGCGGATCTAACGGCAACATCAGCCAAGCGGGTAACGTGTCGTCCTCTGCTGACGTCTCGGCAAAAATGAGCGCTTCAGTTGACGTGGTTAAGGGGCTTCGTACCGCTATCGAAGGCACTTTGACGCCCGGTGGAATTGGCAAATATTCGATTTCATCATCTGGCGTTATCACCGTAACCGACACGCGCGAAGTTCAGGAACAGATTCAAGATCTTATCGCGGCGGAAAACAAATCGGTCAGCCGACAAGTGCGTATGCGTATGCAAATTGTCGATCTGACAGCCAACACAAACAATGACATGGGTGTTGACTGGTCCTGGCTGATTAACGACGCGACACGCAAGTGGAACGTCAACTTCTTTTCTCCAGCAGGTCTGCCAGGAGGATCGACGGGGTTCGGTCAGTTGGGCGTGATTCGTAACGGTGATAACTCAACCACTTCCGCTTTTTTGCGAGCGCTGGCGAGCGTTGGGAAGGTCAACATCCGTAAGGACGAGACTTATTCGATGATGAACAACCGACCTCTGTCGGTTGCCAATACCGAAAACTTCATCTACCCGGCTCGCTCGTCGCCGGCCACCACCACCACGGACTCCGCGACAGCTGTTCCAGGCGTAGAACCAGCTCAACTCACGACAGGTACGTTCTTGAACATGAGAACGTCGATTCAGCCCAATGGCTCGGTCATCGTGCAATTCTCGATGGATGCGTCTTTGCGTGGGGAGACGAAGACGTTTGTATCGAATGGGGTGACGTTGCAATACCCCCAATCGACCGCTAACCAGTACCAGATTTACTCGAGCATCGTAAACGGTGAAACCGCTGTACTCGCCGGCATTGACAACACGCAGCAGCAATCAACGGACAAATCCTTCGACAGCAAGCTAACCCCATTGCTTGGTGGCGGCATAGCTACATCATCATCGCGCCGCGCGGTGCTTGTGCTGTTGACCCCACAGATCATCGAAGGGGTGAACTGATGTCGGCCTCCGTTCTGATCCCCGGTTTCGGCCAAGCGATTGCCGGCCTCGACTGGTTGCCGTTGCCTGGCCTTGACGGCAAGAGTACGGAAATTAAGCAGCTAGGCCGAGGCGTTGACGCTGCGTGGCAATTCGTCTGGTCAGTCAAGGGTAATGAAGACGAATACGTTGCCTTTATATCGAAAGGTGAAGTGAAAAAGCGTCCTGTGGCCGCCTCGTCATTGGTCCGTTCGGCAGTTGCCGAGGACTTATATCTAGCTCTGGTTGAAGTGGAAGAGGGGCGTTATTGGGCTTTTGCGGTGAAAGACGGGATGCCGGCAAAGAGGATGGATCGCGTAGGCGATGCAACCGATTTGATGGGCATAGTGAAAGACTTTCTCACGTCATTGCCGGAGCCATCAAAGGTACCTATCTACACCGACAAACCGGAGTTGTTTGAACGGCTGCCGTTCGCCGTCGATGTCCGATCGTTCTCTCTGGAAATTCTTGGTCATTCGATCAAGAAGCGTGACTTTAAGAAAGCCGAGTTTTCGTGGTATTCCGCAGCGCCAATAGGAGGTATTGCGATCGGCGTCCTGCTTGTCATTTTGGTGTGTGGTTATTACGCCTATCAAATCCAAGCGGAAGAGACCGCCCGAAGAGAAGCGGCGCAAATACGTCAGCGAGATATCGCTCAGCGCAAGCTGGAGCTGGCCACAGCTGTGAATACAGCCATCAACGCCACACTCCCGGCGCGCGTCACTGTGCCGGCATACCTCGAAACGACAAGCAATATTCCGCGGTCCCTGGCTGGCTGGAAGTTGGCAAAAGTGGAATGCGCGGGGCCTGGTTGCACTTTGACCTACAAGGCGCAGGCATTTGCGACCTGGGCGGGCTACATGAAGGCCAAACCGGCAGAGTGGCCAACACCAACCTTCGACGGTGACATTGAAAAAGTCACTCAGCCTATCCTGGTACCGTTTCCCCCATCCGCACCGCGCATTGCAGACACGTTACCGCAACGCGAAAAAGTACGGATGGACCTTGGCAACCTGGCGCAAGTCTCGAAAACCATTGGCTTAACCATCACGTTGCCGAACGCGTGGCAGCGCGTAGCTGGAAACCCCGCGGTACCGAGCCCCGATGAACAATGGGTGCCGATGTTTGGCGCCTTTAATGCGACAGGTTCGTCCGTTCTGTTGAGCGATCTCGTTAAGCGCTTACCCGACGTTGCCGGCGTCACGACCTTGACTTTCGAGCTTAACGAAAAACTCAACTTTGAACTGAAGGGGAACGTCTATGCGAATCCGTGAATTGGCCATTTCGATATTGCTGTTGCCCGCATTGGCGAGCGCAGCCGATGTGACCCCGCTCGATACGTCTACCGACACTTTCGGCAAGCTTCTTGGGAAGCAGGCCCAGCTGATGGAGTCGGAATTGGATATGAAGATTCAGCAAAATCGAAACCAAGCGGCGGGTACAAGCCTCGGGGGTGTAACGCCCTTGCCAGGTGCAAAACAGGAAGTGAATGAGCAAGAGCCGACTGTTGAAGCGATTTGGGGGCTGGTTGGCAAAGAAGTAGCAGAGATCAACTACAAGGGGCGCCATCTGCCCGTATCGATGCAAGAACCGTTCATTTCGAAAATTGACGGTTGGAAGCTCGAAAGTATTAAGCAGTTCGAAATCACGTTAGTTCGCCTTAGCGGTAATCGCGTTATTCAGCGAAAAACCGTGATGTTGGATTGGCAAGGAGGGCAGGGCAGCCAGCCATCAACAGCGCCGTATATGCCTCAACCTTCGGTCATCACTCCGCCGATTATGTCGCCAGTCATTCGTTGACTGCAGGAGCAATCATGAAAAACATTTGGCACACCCTCCGAGGCAATCGCAGGCGCAAAGGAACGTCATTGGAAGACGCAGCACAACAATCCGCTCGGGTGGTTGGGCTCATGCGCCAGGCAGCACGGGCGAAAACGCGTGACGACTTGCCAGCGTTCCGCGCACCGATGACTAAAGTGCATGGTGTCGTCGGAAACGACCTGTCGGCTGTGGCTGCCGTAGACCTTGGGGGCCGGGAGGCCATTATCCTCGCTTCCGAAGGCGCTGTCGGGCAGCGCCTGCATATGGAACTGCGGCGCCGCGTTGTAGAAGCTGGCTATAAACTGGCTCAAGAACGACTGGCTGATGTTGCGTTGATTGCGGAAATCAATAACGCGATTACCAAAGAAGACATTGACAACAAAGCCAGCGATGTTCGGCCGATCGTTGAAGAAATGATCCGCGATGCGATCAATGAAAAAACGACAGACATTCATATTTGTTGCCGTGAAACCAGCGGCATGGTGTTGTTTCGAATTCATAGCCGTATCTACCAGTACCACGGCTTCGATGTGGTGACCTGCGAGCAGGTTGCCGGCTACATGTTTACACAGATGGCTGACTCCCGTACGCGAAGCCAAGGATCGTTTGCGCTTGAAGCGAAGTCACTGAGTTGCATGATCCGCACAACGGTGAACGGCACCCAGTACAAGCTGCGCTATAAATTCATCCGAGTAGCTGACGGCTGGGATGTGATCATTCGTATCTTGGCGGTGGAAACACCTGGTCAACGCAACAAGACCTTTGCTGAGCTTGGCTATGAAGAGTCGCAAATTAAACAACTTGAACTTAGTGTTGGTCGTTCTATTGGCCTAATCGCGATTACGGGGCCAACCGGGTCGGGTAAATCCACAACACTAAAAACAATGATGGAGTTCGACCCGAAACGTCTTTCAAAAAAACGCTATTCAGTAGAAGACCCCGTTGAATACAAAATCTTCGGTGTCTCGCAAATCTCGATTCAACGCAATGATCACCAAGATGATGACGCCGGTGACAATGAAGCCATTGGGGTGTTACGGGATATTCTTCGCGGTGACCCGGATGATGTCATGGTCGGCGAAATTCGCGACCGGGTTATGACGCAGATGATGGCCGACTTTGTGCTAACCGGGCACAAAATTTACACGACCATCCACACCTCCTCTGCTATCGAAGTGGCCATACGCCTATTTCGTCTCGGACTCGATCGGCATGTACTGGCCGCACGGCGATTCATCTCCGCTCTCGCTTTCCAGCGGCTTCTGCCAGTGCTATGCGATCAATGCAAAGTTCCAGCGAAGGATGTATTACCCGAGGGTAAATTGAGTCTGCTGGCCCTCAAGTACCGTTTGAGTACTGACAATATTTATTGCTCTTCTGAGTCAGGTTGCGAACACTGTAACGGTCGCGGTATTACCGGTTCCACCGTAGTCGCGGAAATTATCACTCCAGACAAAGTCATCCGGCAGAAGATTGCGGATGGCCTGGACGAGGAGGCTGAACTGTATTGGCGGCAGAGTCGGACCACGCGTTTTGATGACGTGGATATGACCGGAAAAACTGCATTTGAACATGCCTTATACAAAGTAGCGGCGGGTCAAATCGACCCGCGCGATCTTGAACAGGAATTTGAGCCGCTTGAAAGTTACGAATTGGTAGAGGTTGACCTATGAACCTCGATTTCAAGGTGTGCCGCTTCCTCTTCAATTTCTTTTCCGACAGTCGCCAGGAGTTTTACGAAGACTTTGCTTCTGCTCTACGTGACGGGGCGTCCGATCAGGAGCGGCTGAAAAAGTTGGCCGCACGTTCGCGCATGCGAAAAACAGGATGGGCTCCGCTGTACGAACACTGGCTGCGCAAAATGCGACGTATGACCTTTGCTCATGCGCTGCAACACACGGTGCCCGACTATGAAGTAATGGTTCTAACAGCAGCAGAAGAAGATGGAAGACTTGAAGAAGCGATGACCTATCTAGGCCGCGCCATTCGACTGTCAGGAAAGATCAAGGCAAGCTATTTGATGTCATTGATTTCGCCGGTCATGGCGTTAATTACGATCATTGGCTTTTTCGTATCGTATGCCGTGGTAATTGCGCCTCAAAACTTGCAATCGCTACCGCTAGAAAAATGGCCGTACATCAGTCGTCAGTTGTACGCAGTATCGAATGCACTTGTGGACGATGGTGTTTTGCTCGCTGCTGGGCTGGTGATTTTGTCTTGGTGTGTTTTATGGAGTCGCCCTAATTGGCGCGGTCGCATTCGTTCAAAGTTAGACAAAATTCCGCTATTACCCTGGAAGGCATACCGCGAACGCGAGGCAAACAATTTTCTTGTCTCTCTCGCCATTCTTTTGCAATCGAACAACCATGGCATGAAAGAGGCTATGGAAAGGATGAGGCAATTTGCGAGTCCTTGGCTCGCGTGGCACCTCTCCCTCATGTTAAAGCGCTTAGAGCTGACACCAAACATGCCAGCACGCGCTCTTGATACAGGGCTGTTTTCCATCCGAGTGATGGACCGGATCGAAGACTATTCAGAACGGACTGACTTTAACAAGGCAATGCGCATGCTGGCTTTTGATCACGGCGATAAAGAGGTTCAGGCGGCAGAGCGGCAGGCCGTTATAAGTGGTTATCTTGCCATGGGCATCATTTCCATGGTGTTAGGCGTGATCGTGATGGGGAACTTCGAGTTTAACCAGGCGATGGAAACTTACATTCAAGCAATTCGCTAACCAAGGAGCAATATCCTATGACCACCAACCCACAGCAGGAAATCAATATGGAAATCTCTAATGTGAACAACATGAAAAAAGGTCTGTCGCGTCTCGGCAAATCCAAGCAGGGTGGTTTCGGACTGCCGGAACTTGCAATCGTACTGATGATTGCCGCACTGATAGCCGCCGCTGCGTTTGTAGTTGTACCTCGAATTCTCGCTAGCGTTCGTGCGGGCAAGATTATTGACGAATTCAACACGGCGATTCCGTCTATACAAACGGCTTACCAAAACCAAACATCATTTACCAGCCTGACTACCGCGCAAGTAGCACAAAACGGTTGGCTGAGCAGCAGTTTTGTTGAGTTTGCAGGTGGCGTGCCTACCGGCAATTTGCTGACCCAGTGGGGCACACTCACTTTTGTTCCAATTTCGTCCGGCTCCCAGGGGCAAGGGACGATGAACAATATCCCGACAAAAGAATGCGTCAAAATCGGAACTAACTTCACCAACGACCTCTACCTGACGGCCACTATTAATGGTACGGCAGTTAAAACCGGCGTGAACAACGTTGATTTGACGGCAGTCGGTACCCAATGCAGCTCGACGGCAAACAACACCATCATATTCACCTTTGGCCGCGCGTAACTCACGATGACGATGCCTCTAATCACTGATGTGCACCTGTCAACTGACGGCCACGGCACGCCGATCATTTTTCCAGGGCAAAAACCGGCGGCAGCTGAACATCAAGAATTGATTGATCAGCTGGTTGCCGCTGTCTCCAATAACCCAGACCGGAAGAAAGTAAAACTTTCAGACGGCAGTCGTTGGCGGGTCCAACGCATGCGCAAAGGGCGTTATGCGCTTCGCGGTCTGCGGGAAACCTGTCCTGACATTGATAATTTGGGGTTGCCGCAATGGGTTAAGGCGCTGTTGCTCGGGTCGAAGTTACGTGAGACGGGTGGCTTAGTTTTCATTTGTGGTCTTACCGGTGCCGGTAAGACCACAACTTTCTCCGCAACGATTGCGGCCCGATTGCGCCTTCACGGTGGTTATTGCCTGACTATTGAAGACCCCCCGGAGGATCTGTTGGAAGGGGAGCATGGTCCAGGTTATTGCGAACAAATTGACGCCGACGAAGTGGGCGGATACGAGAACGCGATTCACGCTGCACTACGATGTTTCCCCGCTAAGGACTCGTCGATGTTGGGATACGGCGAAGTCCGCGATTCATCAACAGCTGCGCAGTTATTGCGACTTAGTGGTGATGGTCATCTGGTGTTAGTCACAGGGCATTCGAAGACTATTCCCGCGGGCCTTCAACGTTTGGCTGCAATGGCTCGGGCGGCCGGAGAAGAAAATGCCGATGAGTTGATAGCTACCAGTTTCCAACTGGCGGTGCATCAGCGCTTTGACCAAGAAGGCAAGTTGGTGGCCACCGCTTTGCCGCGGGATAACAAGGTTACTGCACTCATCAAAGAAGGCAACTTCGCTGCGTTAGCCCAAGAAGTAGATCGCGCGCAATACAGTAACCACTAGGACGGACGACGATGAAACGAAAACAAGCCGCGCACCTATCTCCTTTTCGGAAACAGGCCGGATTCTTAACAGCGCAACTGGCAATTGTAGTGCTGCTACTCTCCGTTATTTCCGCTTATTACGGGCAACGGTATGCGCAGGACACTGTGCGCCAAAGCCGTGATGATAGGGCTCGGCTTGTTGGGACGATGCTGTCAACGGTGAACGATGCGACGAAGACTTATGCAACAACGTTTTTCACGCAAATTCAGCTTGGACAGAGTGTCACGCGTAACGGTTACACCCTTCCGCCTGCGCGCCTCCTCGCACCCACCACAGCCGATCTAAACGCCCTCGGTTTTCTGGCTTCCAGGGCAGTGAACCCCGTTATTTATAACGGCCAATCCGTAGGTATAAAAGTTCAACTCACGGTGGACACCTCGAGCGGTTGCACGGTGCCGACCTGCAACCTGCCGTTCCAAGTGACGACAACGGTTCCGTTGCTTAATCCGAGCAACAACACGGTTGACATCCGCCGCGCGACAATTGCAGCCTCAACTGCTAGTCCTGGCAATGCTGGTGTGTCTATGCCGGCATCATTCGGAGGAAACCCTAGTCTTTTCGTTACTAGCAATGGAGCTCAAACTGGTACGAACCCCGGCGGCGTCGCCGGCCTTATTTCTGTAAGCAATGGCTACGATAGTTCAGGCTTCTTTGTGTTTGATCGCCGTGACGGCAGTCTTCCCAGAACGGGCGACATCAACATGCAGGACACGTCCGGCGTGAAACACAATATTAATAACGCCGGTAGTATTAACTCGGTTTCATCTGTTACGGGGACGCTGCAAGTTACAGGTCTTGCAGTTGAAGGGCAGGCCTGTACACAGATCGGTTTGATTGCAGCAAACTCCAGCGGAAAGCTGCTGGGTTGCAACGGCATTGTTTGGGGCAAAGCCACCGATATGCCGAATGCTCATCGTTACCTTTTTACTTCTTCAACTACCTGGACTGTACCGCAAGGGGTCAAAAGTGCATTGGTGACGATGGCCGGCGGTGGCGGTTCGGGTTATGGCTGGCGGTTCACAAGTCACTACAACACAGGCCCCTCAGGCGGCTTCGTATTCTCCGCACCTGTGAATCTCGTCGAGGGAGAAACGATGACAATTACGGTCGGAGCCGGTGGAATCGGTATGGCTCCATATGCTACCTCGACACCAGTTGTTGGGTATCCACAATATCGCGTTTATGCGCCACCCCCAGGCGATGACGGTCTTGGTGGCTACCCCGGTGGGGCAAGTATGCTGGTTTCGCCTAGCAAAGGAATTTTGCTTGAGTGCGACGGTGGCAGCGGTGCCACTCCGGGGGGAGTTGATAGTTTCACTGGTACGCCTGTACCCGGCAATGTACCCGGGGCGGTAGCCTATTCTGGATTCCCCTCTTATCCCGCGCCTAATCGCGTGGCAAGCGGGCCTTATGTAAATGCTGGTGGCCCCGGTGCTTGTGGTCCTAACAGCTACGGCATTGGCAACCCCGGTAACCAGAGTTACACCGTCTCTTCAGGTTATTACGTTGGTGGCATGTCGCCGTTCGGCTATGGAAGTGGCGGTGCTATTGGCGCTTCAGGCTGCTATGTAAGTCCAACCCAAATGGGTTCATGCATCAGCGCAACTAATGGCCGCGATGGCGTTGTTATGATCGACGTTCTTTATTGATGAAGGGGAAAAGCATGTTCAGAGAAATACTATCTAAATTGCCTTCGCCGGTACTCTTTGTCGGCTCTGGTCAAGATGAAATTACTTACGCAAACAATGCGGCTGTTCAGCTTTTCGCTCCCGCAGCGCTCGATCGGGTTCGCATGCATGATTTGCTCGTGGACGATCAGCAACGCTCAAAGTTTGACGCGTTTATTTCGGCGGGCGATGAAACAGGTGAATTTTTCTTCAATGCAACAAACAACGTGCAACCTGAAGGGTTGGACTATCCCGCAACGACAATTAAAGCTGTTGTTATGCGGTCCACGGTTGCAAATGGCATTGCCTATCTTATTCGTCCGTACGACGACAATTCGAACGCCGTCGGAGGGATGTGGCAAATAGCTCAATTTGATCCTTTGACCGGCCTACCGAATCGCGATCTCATGCGAGATCGGATGGAGCAGGCAATCCATGCTGCAAGCCGTTTGGACCAAGCATTCCTCGGGGTGCTGTTCGTGGACTTGGACCGCTTTAAGAAGGTCAACGATACGTACGGGCACGCGGCTGGGGATGCGGTCCTGGTGGAAGTCGCGAGGCGTCTACGGGGGTGTCTGCGGGAAAGCGATACTGTTGCTAGATTTGGCGGGGATGAATTTGTTGTATTGCTCAGCAATCTGCGCGCAACGGAAGAGACTGCGATTGTTGCCGAACGCATCCTGGACGCTTGTTCTCGACCGATTGTGGTCGGGGACAACATCTTTCAAATCAGTGCGAGTGTGGGTGTCGCTGCATGGCCTGGCGATGGGAAAACTGTCGATGAGTTGCTGCAGAACGCCGATCTAGCGATGTATAGCAGTAAGGGCGAGGGTCGAAATACCCTGCGGTTTTACAACGCGGAAATGAATGAAAAAGCAGAAACGCGCGCCACTGTCGAAGCTGAGTTGAAGGAAGCACTTCGGGACGGTGACTTTGTCCTGCATTACCAGCCGCAATTCTGTGCTCACACCAACCGAATCGTCGGGGCCGAGGCGCTGATTCGTTGGTGTCACCCAACGCGCGGTCTTATTCCGCCATCATCGTTCATTCGGTTTGCCGAAGAATCCAATTTGATCACTCCGATCGGTGACTGGGTTCTAAAAGAGGCTGTGCAGCAGGGCCGCCGCTGGAAGGACATGGGACTAAATTTGCGGGTCGCTGTTAATTTGTCGGGTCGTCAATTTGTGGATTCCTTGCCTGCTCGTGTGAATGAAGTCCTCGTGGAGTCTGGATTCCCAGCGTCGCTATTAGAGTTAGAGCTTACTGAAAGCTTCCTGGTGTCCGACACCGATAAAGCTGCGCGGATTTTGCATGCTCTGCGCGATCTTGGCGTGCGGGTAGCCCTGGATGATTTCGGTACCGGATGGTCATCGCTGAACTATTTAAAGAATTTCCCCGTGGACACGCTCAAAATTGATCGATCGTTTATTGGCTCGACCGCCAGTGAATTCGATGGACGCATCGTTCGGGCAATACTGGCAATTGCACGAGAGTTCAACCTCACCACACTGGCCGAAGGCGTTGAAACGGACGAACAATTGGCGAAGCTGCATGAGTTGGGATGTGACGCATGGCAAGGATTTCTGCTATCGAGCGCAATACCACCCGATGACCTGACCGACTTTTGCCGGCTTACGGATATGTCCATGAACCGATTCACTATGACCCAGGGGAGCCGGTGATGGACTTGTTAACGCTGGTGATGGTGTGCGCGCCTTTCGTGTCAAATAACACGATGCTTGCGGTTATTCATCAGGAATCGGGGGGCAATCCTTGGGCGATCGGCGTGAATGGCGACCACAAATTCCAAAAAGCCGGAAACTATTCGGAGGCGATTCTGGAGGCGAAGCGCTTGATTGCCAAGGGCGCCAATATCGATATGGGATTGATGCAAATTAATTCAAAAACGATGGTGAATCTTGGTCTTACAGTCGAGCAGGTATTCGACCCCTGTACAAACGCTTACGCTGGTGGAGTTGTTTTAACGCGAAACTACGTAAGGGCAGCCAAAATACACCAAAGCGACCAGGCTGCGTTGCAAGCGGCGCTTTCTGCTTACAACACAGGGGATTTCTCGAAAGGCTTTAAAAATGGATATGTGAACAATGTATTGAAGCATGCAGGAAAGTACCCCAACTACTGAACTACCCTTTCCTATTTTCCAGTTCGGCCTCTATGAGGGCTGAAAGTTGCGTCAACGATATATTCAGGACTTTGCAAAGGCGCATTAGTGTATCGAGCGTAGGGGAGCGTTTGCCTCGCTCAAGGAGGCTGAGAAACGACCGGTCCATTTTTGCCTCAAATCCTAACTTTTCTTGGGACAGCGCTAAGCCCTTGCGTTGTTCAGCAAGTACGCAGCCAAATGCGACGTTGTGGTCAAGAACCTTAGGAGTTGCTTTCAAAACATTGACCCACGAAACCAGGCCGGGATTGTCGGTTTTCTGACTAACATCGTCAGCGGACTATTGTCCGCAGCGGGATCATTCCGATTTTGCCACCATGACTTTTGTGTAGTTTACAGATATGGCATTGCGCTACTACCGCCTGTGCTAGCAGTTTTGACAGATGTTCAATGTGCGCCCGCTGCTGGACGTAGACCAAACCCGCCGCGCCGATCGGGCGCGGATCTGCTGGCCAACACCCTCACCCTCTCTTGGATATGCTTCACCGGCGATCGCCGGCCGTGCCGATTGGCACTGGCCTCGATCACCTGCAGCTGTCGGCATCGAGCAGCTGACCAGGTGCTGGCCCGGGCACGTCGACCGACGTGCACCAGGTGCGCGATCAGCCGCGGGAAAGAGCAGGGCAGGGCACGGCCACCTGGCGGTGGCCACCGGCGCCGCCGGCACCTGCAGGAGCACCGATCACCCACGAACCCCACCGCCTGCACGGGGATCCCCTGACCCATCCCCTAACACAGCCCGTGGATTTGTGGATGACGGCCAACACCGGCCGCCGGCGGCGACCAAACCCATCCCCCCGCCCTTCCCTCCAGGAAGGGAGCGAGTCGGCCTCTGACCCCAACGGCCATGGGGGAGAGGCAACCCCATGACCGCCGGTGGAGCCTTGATCACCAGCCACCTGGTAAAGGGACCGCTACGCTTCAGTCCTCACCCGTTCGGTGCTCGCCTGCAGGCAGGCAGGCTGCGCGCCGCGTGCGGCTTCCGGGCTGACCCTTGACCAAACGCGCGACCAATATCGTTCCGGATGCGCTGAAAAACACTCATAACAATCCGTATAATGGTTACAATACGGAATAATGCGTATTCAAATCTATTGGCAAAACTTGAATTGACCTAACGGAGGCTCAGCAATGCGCGAAAGGTATTTACTGGCATTAGTCAGCGCGGCATTAGCAAGCGTCAAATATCGAAGTGTTCGTCGCATCTATGAGCAATCGCTGTTCATTGGTCCGTGGACCCAGCTGCCTGATGGATCCTTGGCCCGGATGGGCAATGAGCGATGGAGCAACTCAACGGAAGACGCTCGTACCACTTTGGCCAAAATTCTTAGGGACGAGTCTTACTCAAGGTTTGTATACGCCCATCCTCGCGTTTCTTCAGATAGCCATCCAGTGGTCAGCGGGGAAGCACCCGGTGATGTAGCGTCACGCGTCGCATACGCCCATGCGCGTGACAGTCTGGTAGTCGCACTCCAGCATCTTGCTGAAATCAGCCTTGACGAAGAGCGTGACCCCCGCGCTTCCGCGTTGTACGAAAGTTTGGATCTACGTCACGAATTGCTGGATCTACTCGATCTCTCGTCTCATGACGTAACGACCTCATATAACCTCGGAGCTCAAGCAGTTGCATCCGACCCGATTGGAATCATTCGGTCGCTGTATTTGGCCGGCCAGAGGAAGAAGCATGCGTGAGTTTGAAGGTGTCCGGATCCTTGAAAGCGCCGATGATCTTTTGACCTTTATCAAAGAAGATCCGTTGGATCGACTGCTTGATTACCGGGGCGATCGCTTTTTAACCGTGGTGTCCATGAGAGCTCTCGGCGTCACCTCCATCAACCAGTATGTGAAAGCAAAACGGGCCGAACGAGACTCCGATCGTACTCATGACTGCACGCTCGCCGTGGTTGGAGTCAAAAACGGGATCGCTACTCACAACGGCGAAATCCCGCAGGACATCATGGCGCTCTGTAAAGCGGCCGAGGACCTGGCTCCAGGCCGATTACTCTCTTGGGCGGGCTATGAAGGCCTCTGCGTCCTCGCAAACCATCCTGATGCGGAAGTTGGTGAGGCCGAATGGTTCACTGCTGTTGGCACAACCAGCTCGATCAAGGAGGAAGAACATGCCAGATAGTTTGACTTTTTTTGCTGCTGTGTTTGCCATTGGGATCATTGCAGGTGCCGCTATCAACGTTGTCGTAGCCTGGTTACCTACGTACCTGTACGGGCAATGGGAGAAGGAGGCCCGGGACATTCTTGGGCTATCGGTAGATCATCCGTCTCTGCCTGAATTCAACAACCCTCACTCAGCGACGCGTCGAACGCTTGTTGTCATTGCCTGTGGTTTCCTGAGCGTTGGAGTTATTTACCGTTTCGAGCTTACGCTCGAAGGGTTGGCGTTCATTGTGCTGACGTGGTCATTGATCGCGGTAAGTTTGATCGATGCAGATCACAAGGTCCTACCGGATATAATTGTCCTACCGCTTGTATGGGTTGGGTTGATAGCGAATAACTTCGGTTTTTACACTACAAGCTCGGCGGCGTTGTGGGGGGCTATCGGCGGTTACATGTCACTTTGGATTGTCTCCTGGCTCTTTCGCATGGCCACCAGGAAGGAAGGTATTGGCCATGGCGACTTGAAGTTGATGAGTGTTATCGGGGCTTGGGGTGGCTGGCAGGTTCTGCCATTCACGGTGTTTTTAGCCGCATTATTCGGCGTCCTGGTGTATTCACTTAAACGAATTGTAAGCGTTCATTCCACCTCCGATTCGGCCGTCTTTCCGTTCGGACCCTACATTTCTGCTGCAGGGTGGGGTGTAATGCTCTATTCGATGGATGTGGTTTCATTTCTTATCGACTGATCCAAAACTCAATATCCCAAACAGCGCGGTTGTACCGGAGAGCGTTTTGTCAGTCCCGGCAGGGTGACAGACCACGACAGCTGATTAAGCGCTCTACCAGTGCAACTGTCTGAATCTTTGTTTATTCGATAAAATCCGCCGTGCCCGATCGAGCGCGGATCTGCTGGCCAACACCTCACCCTCTCCTGGATATGCTTCGCCGGCGATCGCCGGCCGTGCCGATCGGCACCGGCCTCGATCACCTGCAGCAGTTGCCGGCGCCGCCGGCATCGAGCAGCTGCCCAGGTCCTCGCCCGGGCGCGTCGACAGACGTGCACCAGGTGCGCGATCAGCCGCGGGAAAGAGCAGGGCAGGGCACGGCCACCTGGCGGTGGCCAGCGGCGCCGCCGGCACCTGCAGGAGCACCGATCACCCACAAACCCCACCGCCTGCACGGGGATCCCCTGACCCATCCCCTAACACAGCCCGTGGATTTGTGGATGACGGCTAACACCGGCCGCCGGCGGCGGCCAAACCCATCCCCCCGCCCTTCCCTCCAGGAAGGGAGCGAGTCGGCCTCTGACCCCAACGGCCATGGGGAGAAGCAACCCCATGACCGCCGGTGGAGCCTTGATCACCAGCCACCTGGTAAAGGGACCGCTACGCTTCAGTCCTCACCCGTTCGGTGCTCGCCTGCAGGCAGGCTGCGCGCCGCGTGCGGCTTCCGGGCCGACCCTTGACCCGTAGAAAGCACTAAAACGCCTCTGGCGCACTCGAAATGGTTTTGAGCGGGAATGAAAAAGGCCTGGAGCGAACGCAGCCAGGCCTGTTTGTAGTTACAAATGTGATTGAGGTAGAGCCTAAGCCACGTCGGTAGCCCGCCACTTCAAATATGCTTCGACGTTCCAGAACCCGGCAGCTGCCGCGTTCCTCTCCAGGGACCAAAGTGACTCACCTTCCTGGACAAGATCGCGGCAGTCTTCCGCGACCCGTAGCCGCGCATCACCTTCGGTACGCTCGGCTTCGGCTTGGGCTTCGGCCTCGAGCTCCATTTGCTCAAGCTCTTCGAAGGAGAGGTTTTCCTCAAGGTAATCGGAGAAGTCGTAATCTTCGTGCTGTGCTTCCCAGTCTTTTCTTTCCCAAGCAGCTCGGACTTCGTCGTCAGATCCAGTGTGATCCCAGACGGTAAAAAGGTGAAACACAGCTTTGTCGTCGAGCGTTTCTGGAGCGACACCCAGAATAGCCGCCGCATTCTTACGAGCCCACTCAAGCCAGGTTTCATGTTCTTTTGTCGCAGTTTCTACGCGCTCGCGGTTTTGTTTTTCAATCTCAGCCTGATCGAGCGCTGCGCGCTGGAGCACGGCTAACCAATCTGGAGGTTGAGGGCAAACACCACGGGAAATGAGTCCAGCGTTCACCACGTTGATAAGCGCCATGTTTTCTGCAGGGACTTCGGCCCGGACGAGGGGCTCCGCTGACAGGTCTTCAATTGCCGGCGAGAGCCCGCGCTTCACACGCCCGCTCCCTACACGATCGACCAGGTAGCGCTCTCTCCAGGCATTACCGCTGGCCTTCTTACCTTCACTTTCCATGCTGGTCGTGTATTTCATGAGCCACATGTGCATGAACCGCTGACGCTCTGGGCTCATTTGAATGGAGATGTCGTGATAGCGCTGATAGAACGCCTCATCATGGCCACACTCGAGACTATCGCCCTTGTGAGCAATTTCGTGCTCTACAAGTCCAAAAATGTAAGCCGCCGTTTTCAGAGGTTCAGCAATCAGACGCTTCACAATGCGGACATTAATTGCCAGGTACGAATCACCATCGGTCCAGGCTTCTGCTGAGTTTGACTCCCCTAAAAGTACGTGCATCCGAGGCTCATCGTAAGCCATTCGGCCATCGGTGTAGCGCTTCGCGCCAGAGCAAGCACCGGCATATTGCTGAATGCACCAACGCAAAGCCACCCATGCTCTACGTGTTTCTTTGTCAAGGGCGGTCTTTTCAGAAACGATTTGTGTCCGTTCGACGAACGCGTCCCGCAGAGTTGAAAAAGACACGAGCTCGGGCATTGGAAACCAGCGCAGCAAATCCTCTTCTGACCAGGTTTTACCATTCGTGAAGGCCTCGCTTACGTTGGCGATCGCCCGCTCTAAAACTTCCTGAAAGTCCTCTTGCCCGTTACATCCGAACCGTTCGAGTGTTTGTGGGTGTACAACTTGGATAATTCCGTCCCGGGCGATTGCCTCACCCTTTGGAACGTCATCACCATACTCAACGATGGTGATCTTGCCTTTGTGATCACGTCGAGCCTTACGGATGAAGTCCTGCAGCGTGACATGTCTTTTTCCAGGCAGCAGAGTGATCACTTCTTCTCGTTGGAAAATCGATGTGATTTGTGGGTCTCCACTGAGTAAAGCCCGAGCGTTTTTTTCGCGGCGGGCCTCGGTTTTTCTGTGATCGCCCAGGCGCGCTGATACTTCGTTTGCGAGCTTGGCGAACTGTTTTGCTATCGGTTTCCAAACTACGCAGGTCTTCCGCAAGATCTCGGTGCGCGAGACGTTGAGGTCAATTGCTTGTTTCGAGACAATAAGCCCGCCCGCCCCCCAGACGTGCGAGGAGTCGTGGCGTACCAACACGCCCTGGTTGTAGATCGAAACCGGACCTTCCTCTTTCGCGCGGTAATAGGCCCATTCATCCTCGAAATCCCATTTCTCACTGCTTGGATCGCGGGTGATGATCTTGCCATTGAGCTCTACAGCGATGGTGGTGTAACGCACCAGGTCACGGATTTCCTGTATTGCCGACATCAATTCGAGATCATTGAGCGGCTCGTACCAGTTGCCCTCGATCGTGCAGCCAGGGGTCCCCTCCGACAGATCATCGAGGTCGTAGTTGTACCCCATCGAGCGGGTATCAACGGTCATTTTCCAGCTGTTGGATGACCATTCTGTCGTTGCGTGAGCCATGATCTGCCCGCGTCCAAGGCGGAAGCGTCCGTACGTGGCATCCCCTTCCTGGTGCGGAGTGCCGAAACGACCGAAGTAGCGCAATACGTCTTCACGGCTCGCAAAGCCGCGCCCATCATCACGGCAATTGAAACCGCTTTTGGTCATCGATAGCCGTACTGATGTTGCGCCGGCGTCGACCGAGTTCATCAGCAACTCAATAATCGCCTTACCGATCGAACCGGCCTGGCTGTAAATGATGTGATGAATAATTTGTGGATCAAGTTCAAATGGCAGAATCATGGTGCACCTCTCAATCAATCATTGCACCACGATCGGCGGCACGACGACGCGCACCTGCCAATCGTGGGCCAGAACGGGGTTATTAAGGTTCAGGTAGGCCGAATGAATCTGGTGCTTGATGCCGAGCTCGCGGAGCATGCTTCCGGCGCCGGCACGAGCGCGTGCTTGCCTTACATCGTCGACGGGGGCATCCCAGTACAAGAGCTCGCCATCAGGCTCCTGCGTCACCGCAGTGACGCCTTGAGGCCACTCGGCAACCCTGTCGACGACATCTGCCAGTGAGAGCAAACTCGTCGGGCCGCACAGGTGTTTACCGACACCCAGGATCTCCGCAATCGGATTCATTTCGATGAACCCTTTGCTGCATCGATCCACCACGGCACCAGGTGCACGTTGATACATTCGTCGATCGACACCCGGTTGGCTTCGTAGAACGCGCGGTATTGATCAATGTGGCGTTCACAGAACGCCTCCAGATCCGCTTTTGCCAGGCGGGGTGAGAACACAAAACCAGGTGCCAGATCGAAATCGGTGATGAGCGCCGTACCGTCTTCGAACTCCTGCAGGCCGGAGCCCACCAGGTCCATGACTCTGGCAAGGTAGCCGCTGGAAAAATCGATTTGAATGGGGCCTGGTTCTCTTACCTCGCCCGGGATGTGCGCTTTCCCATCTTTCAGGTACGGGGCGGCCGTCACATGGATCAGCTGCTCGGCGTGAACAATCAGATCACCTTCTAGCAATTCCATTGCTGGTACAGCCGACCAACGATCGTAGCGAAAGCACTGCACGGAATGGCTCATACACGAGACTCCTTTTGCTGAAAACTGACTTGACGAAATGCCGCTTGTTGTCCTTTTTCAAGCATGCGTACCGCCCCGGTCTGCTGTGGTTTGAAGTACTTCAGGTCTTTTTCTTCAATGCGCAATTTGGAGGCGGCTTCCTTCCAGTCCGAAGTGGACAGATTCAACAACAACAGGGTGCCGGCGTTTTTGATGAAGTCTTGTGAGAAGTGCGCGGGCGACTGTCCGGCCAACAAGATGGCCAGACCGAACTTGCGCATTTCATTGACGATGACGTTGATCGGGTTGCTGCCGTCTTCGCTGTTGAATTTTTTTGATTCGTCGAGAACGATCATCCGCCGCAAGCGGCCGCCGGATTCGCCGCGCTGCATCATTTCGCGAATGATTGCGCGCATGCGGAAACGGACGAACATCTTCAGCTCATCTTCGGATTGGGCCAGGGGCTTGAGGATGTAACGCCGGATCCTGGCATTACCGAAGGGCGGCGGATTAGGATTGAAAATGCCCGTGGAGCTCAGGTTTTCCAAGCGCGTGATAACGCTCAGCAGCACATCTTTGCTGTTGTATTTGATTGCTTCTTCAAACTCACGGCCGGTGTCCATGCTGTTGACGAACGTCGTGAAGCTCTCGATGGACTTTGCCTTCGAGGTCTCCATGCGTTTTTCCATCTTTTCCAGCTCTTCGTCGTTGCCCCCACCCGAACGATTCATCTTCGTCCGGAGTAGATTCAGTGCGCCCTGCGCCTTGCAGTAGTCATCGAAAGCGCCCAGGGCATTACGTCCAGTTTCTTTATCTTCAACACCCATCCAAAGCGCCTTCAGCTTGCGTCTGGCAAACTGGATCACATCGTCGAGTGATGGGTACACGTCGCGCAGCCCGGACCAGTTTTTCTTCTCGATCATGTCGCGAATTTCGGCCTCGGACGCTTCACGCTTCACCCAGGACCGAGGGTTGTTAGAAAAAATGCCCTTGAGCATGTAGGTGTCTGTCAATAAGTGACGGAGCACACCTTCTTGGTTGCCGCCCAGTTGTCGAGAAGTGCTGTTGATCGCTTCGATCACATCGTTGACGGAGCGCCGCACGCCGCCGTAGTGCTGGTCAGTGTTGAGGACCAACGGGTTGAAGCCGTAGCGGGTCGCCTCGCTGAACATCACGGTGGACGCTCCCGGGATTTCGATATCGCCGTGGTAATCGAAAATATCGATCTCAACGTCATCAGGCATGCCGGTGACAAACTCGCGGATCCAGTGGGTTTTACCGGAACCCGACGTGCCAGCCACACCGACGTGGTGATTCGACACTTGGCTTTCCTGCCAGTAGACCGGGAGCTTGTTACCTCTGCGCTCTTCCCAGAAGTCGTTTCCAATCAAAATCTTGGACATGTTTATTCCTTATTCATCAGTGTCGTAGGCGGATTCGGGGATGTCTTCTTCATCCTCTTCCGGCGTCAATTCGTATGGGTCGTCGTGACGAGGTTCGTGCATGTATCCGGTCAGGCCTGCTTCTTCCGCGGCCTTCAATCCACGACGTGCGGCTTCGAACAGCACGATGCCGCGCTCGATCGGATTCACCTCGAAACGACGGATGTCGTTCATCTGTTCAGCGGCGGCTATCACGTGGTCGAGAATCGGGTCGACCAGGTTCGGGTAGTACGGTTTTTCTGAGCGCCGGAGTTGGGCGAAGATGTAGTCCGCAGAGGTAACGTCATGCTCGTCCAGCTTCACGGCCGAACGAGGAAGGCGGGCATAAACGGGGCGTTCGATCTGCAGGAAGCGGTTGATACGTGCCGACAGCTTCGCCGTTTTCTTTTCGTCGTCCGGGATATAGAACGAAGCGCTCGGAATAACCGCGTCTTTGAAGATCACGAGCCCTTGGCCAGAGTCCAACCCTTTCAACTCGCGAAGACTGACCCGATCGCGTTTTTCGATCGTCGCGGTACGATTATTGTCGTAGGAAGAAGAGAGCATGCCTTGTGTTGATTCATGCCCTGTAAGCACGCTGTAGTAAGCGTCGCCCCCGGCCTTTTTGATGAGTTCGTAGGTGTCTTCCGGGTCTTCCAGCGCCAATGTCCATTTGACTTTCGTGTTAGCGATCATCGACGCGGATTCTTCGCTCGCTTCGCCTCGTTTCAGGCCCTGGATGTCCTGAACAGCTGCGACCATCATGAATCCGAGTGATCGAGCCTGTGCAAACATCACCGCGATGCCGGCAGCGAAGTAGTAAGCCAGCTCATCGCTGATGATTACGTAAGGATTCGGCGAGTTTGTTGCTTTTGCATCCAGTACTTCTGCCTTTGTGCCCTCTAAGCGATAGCCAAGGTTCTGCGCCATCATCAGTCGAATCGACGAGATGTACAGCTTGCCGAGCGCCGCCGCTTCCGATGCTGACTTCTCGAGGGACGGGATCATGACGACAAGGATTCGGTTGTTGAGGAGCACATCGAGCATGTCGATCTCGGGGTACTTGTCCTCGAAGATGAATCCGTAGGTGTCCATCATCATGCCGAGCGTCCGCGCGAATTGGCCGGTCAAATACCCGTGCTGGTTGAATACCTCGGGATCCCACTGAGATGGGTCATTTGCAAGGCTTGGATTGAACCCGGGTAGGCCGGTTTCGAAATACGCTTTGATGGGGAGGAAGGCGAGTTCGGGGATCTTTCCCTCAAGACCTTCGATGTAGAACTTCACTAGGTTCTGCAGGGCCATGTAGTTACGGATCACTGCGATGGAAATATCGAGTTCACCCTTCGCCCGCTTGTAGCAAAGCGTGCGGATCTCAGCGTCAATCATGTTGAGTGCTTTGTCTTGCCACCCAGCACCATCACCACCGGCCTTAGGCTGCAAAGAAGCCATCAACTGCAGCAGAAAGTCGGCCGATCCATCAAAAAACGGATTCATGGAGTTGGACTGAGACAAGAATGCTTTGCCGGCGAAACGACCCTCCTCGCGGTCCACCATGACCTTGAAGGGGTCCATTCCGCCAGTCAGATAATTGAGTGCCAGGAAATCGTCTTCACGGCCCCTGCGGCGTGTCAAAGACCACAAGCAGAATGCAAGGTTAGAATCGGCCTTTCCGTCCCCGTAGCAAAATCCGCTGGCCCAGCAGAGGGCGTTGTAGCCGATTCCCATCAGGGTTTCACTTTTTCCGGAACCGGTGGTACCCCCGAGGAACAGGTGCGTGCGTGCGTCCGAGTTGTTCAACCAGAGCTCGCGACCTTGCTCTTCTTTATCTTCGGTACGGAAGAAACCCAAATAGAGAATTCCGCCTGCCGCGAGGTAACGACGGACTGTTTTGGATTTGCGGATCAGACCCCAGAGAGTGTTCTTCTCAACAAGCTCTTCGTAGAAATCGGTGGTATCGAGACCACCCACATCCTTCGGAAGGCGAAGCGGCATGTTGAACTCTTGGTCCTGGAAGGACATGAGCATGATCAACAAGACAACGATCCATACCGGCCAAAGCGCGGGAACGAACAGTTGCAATCCCGCGAAGGCAATCAGGAAGGTTCGGAAGTTTGCTGGCCGGTAAAGCCAGACCATCGAGCGTTGCCAAGGCGACCTGGTGTCGCGGGTTAGCTGCGACTGGTCAATTTCGTGTCTGCTGTCGAGTGCCATCGTTATCCCCTCAACTCAAAGGTACGCCGACCAGGTCTTCAAACTTCAGGCGCATCGCATGACGGAACATCAGCGCCTTGGTTGTCCTGGCCAGGATCGCTTTCGCTTTATTGGCAGCGGTGACTTGTTGCTCCGGAACAGAACGATCAAGCCTGTGCGCGACGTAATCGCAAAGGAACGTGCTCAATGGGCGTGCTGCAGCGAGCGCAGCTTCCCAGCCGGCAAGCCCGTGCGTGCGGATAAACGTGTCGGGGTCTTCGCCTTCTGGCAGGAACAGAAATTGCGCGGATTGCCCGTCTTTGATTTCTTCGAGCAAAACAACGGAAGCAGACAGCGCTGCGCGTCGACCAGCACGATCCCCATCGAAAGCGAACACGATTCGATCCGTATGGACGAACAACCGGCGGATCTGATCTTTTGTGATTGCGGTACCCATCGGAGCGACAACTCGTTTATCGCCCTCCTGGTGCGCACTGATAACGTCGATGTAACCCTCAACAGCGATCGCTAAGCCCGCTTTACGAATTGCTGCCTTGGCCTGGAATAAGCCATACAACTCTTTGCCCTTGTGGAAGATTTCTGTTTCCGGGCTGTTGAGGTACTTCGGTGCCTTGTCCGGGTTCGCCAACAGGGTTCTGCCGGCGAAGCCGATGAGGTTTCCGCTTTCGTTGTGAATGGGAAACATAATTCGCTGACGAAATCGGTCATAAATTTCGGTGTCGTTGCGGGCAGCCAGGCCGGCGCCGATCAAAACTTCCTCACCCGATTTAGACAGCAGACCGATGACGCCCTTGGTCACCACGCCAAGCCCGAATTCTTGGATCGTCTCTTCTTTGAGTCCACGCGAATCGTGCAGGTACGACCGCGCTCTAGGACTTTTCGCCAATCCGCTTTGATAGATGCGGGCAGCTTCTTTGAGCACTTGGTAGTAACGGCCCAACCGCTGACGTTTCTCCTTATCATCGGTCCCGTCGACCTCAGCGGCCGGGAGTTCAACACGGTATTCTTCCGCGAGCTTCACGACGGCATCGTAGAAGCTCAGGTGAAACCGCTTACGCATCCACTGGATCGCGTCACCCTTGGCAGGGCATCCGTAGCAGCGATACGTATTGCGCTCCGAGCTGACCGTGAACGAACCACGCTTTTCGTCGTGGAACGGGCACAGCGCGGTGAAACTGCGGCCCGAGCGCTTCAGTTTAATTTCGCGATTGATCAGTTCCGGAAGACTGATTTGGTCTCGAAGTTTCTCAAGGAAGGCGTCGTTGAACCGTATGAACTTAGCCATGACGAGAGCCGTCCTGGATCCGCACGGTGAAGACGTTGCAGGGCTTGACCATTAACGATTTGCTCCCGCCGACGTAGCGATCCATTGCGTGATGTTTTCGGCGGTCGCTCGTTGATTTGACGGGAACTCACGTCCCTGCGAGTTGATGATGACAGGCGTTCCCTCGAACAGCATCGCCCGGAAAAATTCGTTATTTGCTGCGAGCACCTCAGATGCTTGCTCACACGAAGCTGGATGCTTTTCGCGGGTGCTGCTGATGGCTTGTTTCCAGAGGCCCGCGCGTGTATTAGCCTCACTGCAAAGCATTGGGCCAAGCTGCTTTATCGAGTCGTCGCCGCCGATCACGGATACCGGAAACAAATGGATCGTGTAGTCATCGGTCAACTTTTCCAGTTGAGTTTCCAGGCGTTGGCAGTACGGGCAGAGAGGGTCAGAAAAGACATAGAGATCGCCCTTGGGACCACTCGATAGCTGGATGCTGTATTTGTTCGCAGCCACGCCATCTCGCAGCGCATTCGCCAGAAGCTTGCTGTCCGGACGAGGTTTTGCCGGCTTAGGCAATGACTCTGCAGCCCGCCGTTCGCTCGCCATACTCGCTACTGCCAGTTCCGGCGAAAGCGGCGAAAGATCTGAATGCTGAACCGCTACCAGTGGCAGGCCAGCCGGTACAGCACCAGGAGCGACTGCCGCTGTAACCGCGGCGTTTAGCGATACGACAAGGATGAACGCCAGTAGTGGGCTCAGCACCCATTTGATTGCGCCTTTGTACCAGGCCGTCAACCGACGCTTTTTTGCATACCGATTGAGCTGATGTTGCAGATGGGCGAAGCCGGCGCTCGCCAGTTGTTCCGTGCCGAAAGATTCGATGGTCTGTACTACGTCAGAACCATGTCGTTGCACGGTGATCGCTTTTTCACCCTTCTGCAGACAGAAACTAACACCTTGGGTCGCCAGATCGATCGTCGAGATCGTCTGGCTCTCACCGGTGCTACCGAAATGAACGAGCATCGAATGCTCAACCACACGCACGTTATCGTTGCTTTTCACAGGTCATTCCTCGGTAGCTTTCGGGGCCAACAGGCCGATCTTGATCAGGTATTTTTCGATGCCGTCTATGGCGTCATCGATATAGGGTTCAACAAGCCGGTAGCCTGTATCGAAGGCGTACTCTTCCCAGAGCGTTTGGGTGAACACCGCACATGACTCAAGGAATGGCCCTTTCCGGCCAGTAGTATTCAGGGCGTACCAGAGCCCACGATCCATGCCTTTGAGCCAATGGAAGTGGGAGGAGGGGAGCTTTCCGCTCAGCATGGCTTTCGCGTGCATGGCATGCAGCATGGACCGGGGATAGCTATGCTTTTTCAGCCAGTCGTCAGCTTCTGGATGAGCTGAATATTTTTTGAAGGCCTTGTCCGCTAAAGAGAGATCGGGGTAGCCCTTCTTTCCCTCGAACGTATGTGTGTGGCATGACCGGTTCAGCGCATCGAGAAGGTCTTGAGCTTTTTTCAGATCTTTGCCGTTGGAGAGCAGTCGCGCGCCGAACACTGCAAAGAGGGCTTTTTCGTGGGGTTTCAACTGATCCAACGAGGTTATTGGTTTGCCCAGATCCAGAATCAACATCGACCTGATTCGATCGCGGTCGAGCTGACCGTTGACGAGCAGTCCCTTGGCCTCGACCCATTCTTCAGGGTTGATCGAGGATTTATGTTCTTCCGGATCAGTGTTGAGCAGATCGCCGTAGTACAGCGACGGGATCACACCAGGTGAGTGGTTGGACATGATCCATGGCAGGGTCTCTGCCGTGATTTTCCGGCGCGTTTTGTAAGCAGGATGGGTCGTCGCTAGCTTGATTCCGCGCAGTGTCATCAGCAACGGAATCACGATAAAGAAGTAGCCTGTTTTGTTCAGCACCGCGAAAAGTTGCTCGAAAGTCACGAACGATGGCTGACCAGCCAGAATCGCAGCCTCTTGCCGCCAATGGCGGATGAACTCAGGCATGAAGGGCCAATCGAATACAGCTAGCTGATACCAAGCCCACTTCAAGCCCTGATACGCGAAATAGGTGTGTTCCATGTACCAGACGGCAACGCACACGCCGATGACAATGCCTACCAGCGCAATATTTAACATTCCGCTGTCGTCGCGTTTGATTTCGCTCTGACCACTCATAGGCTCACCTCAAAAACTCAACGGCTTGGCATTCGAGCGATCTAGATACTGCACACGGATCGTCGGGATGTTGGTGAAGGGATCGGTAGCCTCGACCTGTGATCGGTCAAAGTCCTGCTCCTGGCTGAAGCGCAGGATGTAAGCAGTCGCACGGGCTCCCCAGCATTGATCGCTTGCGAGCGCACCAGGTGATGTCCCGAACTGAACTTCAAGTTGTTGCACCCAACGCAGGCCAATGGGGTAAACCCCGTTGGCCTTCTTCCTTGATGGCTCAGCAGTCCGGCGGATTACCCGCTCCACGACAGCTTGTCGTCGAGCAAGGAGTGCAGTGAGCGGTACGGAATAATCCCGTGCTGCCTGGATTTCGCAGGCCGCTACCGGGGGCAACGCGGGGGGCATTTCTACCATCACTGATCCTCTCTGCATCGGGTGCATTGGGTGCTTAATTATTTTGTATGGTATATATTCTACAGAATATCCGCAAGCAACCAACCCATACATACATGCACCCATGGGGCAGCATTGCCCCGCCGCAACGAGAGGAATTCATGGCGAATGATCAAAAGGTTCTCCTGGTCGGAGAGAAGAAATCACTCATCGAGGCCGTGCTGAATGTGTTGCCTGGCCGCAATGATGAGGAGGCGAGAACGCACATAATTCGTGGCAACTACCACTGCGTATGGCTGACTGGCCACGCCTATGAGCAAGCGAAGCCGGATCATTACCTTCCCGAAGACCTTCCGAAAACCGCGAAGGGAAATAAGGTCTGGCGCAGCCAGGATCTGCCAATCATTCCCCAGCAATGGGTATTGATCCCCAAGGATGCGAGACGTCCAACCCTGGCGAAACTCAAAGAGTTCCTAAAGGTCTGCGACGTGATCTATCACGTCGGCGACCCCGATCAGGAAGGGCAGTTGCTGGTTGATGAGGCGCTGCAGTTCCATGGCGTCGATGTCTTCCGTACTACCAATCCCATACAGCGCGTTCTGATCAACGACTACAACCGCTCGAAGGTAGAGCACGCTCTGGCCAATCTCCGCGACAACAACGAGGAAATGTTCCAGGGATGGCACCGATGGGCTCTTGCTCGGGGTCGTTACGACTGGTTGCTTGGCCTCAACGCGACGAGAGCAATGACACTGCGAGGTCGTGAGCTCGGTTACGACTCAACACTGCCCGTTGGCAGCGTTCAAACGCCTCTGCAATTCATCATGCGTGAGCAGGAGCGCAAGATTGAAGGCTTTGTGCCGCAGACGTTTTTCAAACTCAAAGCTCAGATCCAGCATGCCAATGGCCTTTTCGCCGCGCGCTGGAAACCTGCCGAAGGGCAGGAGGGAATCGTCGATGGTCGTTTGGTCGACGCGGATCGAGCAAAGGGCATCGCTGAACGCGTGAAAGATAAGCCCGCCCGGGTTGAGCTCTACCAGGTTGAACCGAAAGACCAGCAGCCGCCATTGCCATTGGCAATGGACGAACTGCAGATGGAGGCGTTTTCGCAATTCGGCTACACCGGCGCCCAGGTCATGGAGGCTGCGCAACAACTCTACGAAGCCTACAAAGTTGCGACCTATCCTCGATCAGATGTGCGTTACCTGTCTGAAGCCCAACACCAGGGCGCACCAGAAGTCATTGAAAGCGTGCTCGGTATCCGTCCGGACCTGACTCACCTGCGCGACAAAATCGACCCTTCGCGCAAGTCCGGTGCCTTCGACGACAAGAAGATGGTGAACTCGAAAGGAGAGCCGACCCCGCACCACGGTATCGTGCCGACCATACCGGAGAATCCGGTTACGCCAAGCCAGTGGACGGAAGTCGAGCGAAACGTCTACGACTTGATTGTTCGGTCCTACTTGGCGCAGTTCGCAGGTCCCTATCAGTACCTGAAAACGAGTATCGAGGTGTCAGTCGAAGGCGAGGTTTTCGCTGCGTCAGGTAGCACGCCAGTTAAGCCGGGTTGGAAAGACGTGTTCACCGTTGCAGATGATGCAGAGCCTTCGGACGACGCAGAGGACGACGACAAGCAGGTACTACCTGCCATGGCAGAAGGAGACTCCGCGCATTGCAATGGTTGCGAGGCGAAGACCGCAAAAACCACACCGCCGCCGTATTTCGACGACAAGATGCTGATCGCCGCCATGAAGAACGTACATAAGTACGTAAGCGATCCCGTGGCGCGTGCGCGACTTAAAGAAGGTGACGGCATCGGCACCACCGCAACACGAGCCCCGATGATTCAGGAGATGAAAGATCGCCAGGTGATCATTCCGCTCAAGCCCGGAAGCCGCAAGCTCAGGACTTCGGATCAAACAAGGGCGGTCATCGATGCTTTGCCGCTCGAAGTCAAAGATCCCGCGCAAGCCGGCGTTTTCAAGTCGATGCTCGACCAGGTATCGACCGGCGAAGTTAGCCTGGACAAGTTCATGGCTCAGACAGTCGAGTTTGTACGGTCGATCGTGCAGCTCGCTGCAACAGCTGAGATGCAACTGCCGGTCAAGCCCAGCAGTACGAAGGCTCCGTGCCCGCGCTGTCAGGCTAGTTTGGATGAAGATCGCCGGACGATTTTCTGCAAATCATGCGATTTCAAGTTGTGGCTGGAAGTCGCTGGACGGACGCTCAAGCCGGCGGAAATTGATACCCTTCTTCAAGGCAAGGAGACGGCGCTGCTGACGGGTTTCAGTTCCAGCAAAACGCCCAAGTCGAAGTTCTCGGCGAAACTGAAACTCAATGTCGAGTTGAGCAAGGTGGAGTTCATCTTTGAGCAGCGCGCCGCGCCGCTGCAGGAGGGACCGATTACAGCGCTAGCGGCCCCATGTCCAAAGTGTCAGGGCACTTTCGAGAACAGGGCAGGGGTGTACGCCTGCACCACCGCCGGCTGTCTCCAAATTCGCAAAGAGATCGCCAGCCGAAAGATCCAGGTAGACGAAGCAGAGTCGCTGTTGACTCAGAGAAAAACCGCTTTGTTGAAAGGGTTCCAGAAGACGAAGCCACCTAAGCGTGCGTTCTCAGCGTACCTGGTACTTGATGTCGCGGCCGGCAAGGTCGAGTTTGAATTCGAGCCGCGGAAGTGAGGTAGCCAATGATGAAGCCCAAAACGCGCTTGTGGTTGCCTGTGGTCGCGATCCTGATTGCTCTCGGCGTCACTGGCTGTGAGAAAAAGCAGACAGAGCAAACCGATCCGAGCGGCACTACCCGGCGACTCGTGCAGGGTATGCAGGTGACTTTCTATGAGATCGAGCAAGGTGAGGAGCGCTGGTTTGAGGTCGATATTGCTGTCGACGGCAGCCGATCGTTCCGCATGCCGGTGTTTTTTACTGAGAACGGGCAGCTCGTGGCAGTTGCCGCAGAAACTGCAAAGCAACGAGTCGACGCCTGGCTCAAGCAGCGAGCAATGACTGTGGCGGCACTCAGCAGTATTGGGCTTCACGAGGGACAGAAATCGCGCTACATCACCATCAGCGAAAAACCTGGGGGACACTAAAATGGAATTCCCGCAACTAGAGGCTGTTCCGGCCTATCACGCAACGACAATAGACGGTCGAACGGTGCCTTTCATCATTGCCATTTTGCTTTATGACAGTGAGGGCAACCCTCGATTGACGCCAGCCGTCGAGCGTTCCATCGACCGCACGATCGACGTAACAGGCCGAGAAGGTCTTGCGCGCGCGACGATTCGCGAATCAGAGAACTTGTACGACACCGCGTCCCAGTATCTGGAGCGAGCCATGGATCTGGATGGGGCGATCGTCCTATTCCGCTGTGAGAGCCCAGAGTTGTGTGAACGCCTCATGGCGCATTTCAACACTCACTACACCTTGAGCATGGTTCAAGAGAAGGTCGCGAGCGCAGATGAAGAAAAACTCCCGTGACCACTTTACAAGATGCCCTTTTAGGGCAATGATGCACCTCAAGGGCATTTAGAGATCAGCATGAAAAACAATCAGTGCAAAGCAGCCAGGGCACTACTGGGCTGGAGTCAGCCGGATCTTGCCCGCGAGAGCAAAGCCGCTCTGCGGACAATCAAGAATTTCGAGTCAGGGAAGGTGGAGCCCCAAAAATTGACACTCCTGGCACTGATTGGTGCTTTTGAGCGTCACGGCCTGGTAATGCTGAAAACCGGTGGGGTGGATTATTTAGCGAGCGCGCATGAAGGAGGTTCTGACCAATGAAGAAGCACCTAGGGATCCTGCTGCTGGCCATCTTTGCATTGTCGCTCAGCGCTTTGTTCTTGTTCGCCGGCTTTAACGTACCAACCCACCCATCCAGCGCGAACTGGCTGCGATTCGGAGTGATTAATCTGGGGATTTTCGGGCTTCTGGCTTGGCGTTACTACTTCCTAAGGCCATCTAAGCGCGGCACCTGACCTAGTAACTACAGGGCTCGCATGCGCGCGGGCTGGTTTGTTGGGAAGTATTTTGTATACTGCCTACAATACAAACCATGTAGGAGCGTAGGCAGTGGCACGACGTCGACAACCCAGTGAGAACCTTGACCAGTTCTCGTTCGATTTCACCTTCAACAAAACATTAGAAACCATCCAGGTTCTCGAAGCCGAGATGGACCACGATGACGACCAAGGAGTCACCCATGCTGATCGGACAACAACAACCGCTGGAAATCGCCTCGAAAATCTTGAAAGCGGAAACGCTTCAAGCAGTCCGGAGTTCTCCCTCGTACAGCCTGCAGGGCTGGAAGATCCTCGACCGTTGGGCGTTCAACACTCCGGATCGGCTGGTAGCCCTGGAAGCGGAGGGAGAAGTGATCTTGCTCGGCCGCTTGCTGGAGCAACAGACGATCGAACAGAACGTGCTCGATCAAGCGTTCGAATTGCTGCAGGCGGGCAGCGCGGCTCACGAGATCCTCGCGCAGAACGAGATCAATACAGAGCTGTAGCACCGCGCAACTACACCATCAGCGCAGACGACAACCTCGGCGACGGTGGTGCAAAAGCCAAATTCAAGGACAACATCGCTGCAATCGAGCTCCTCAAACAGCTCGCGTCTGAATCCCGATCGGCGACGCCGCTCGAACAAGCCACGCTCGTGCGCTATGTCGGTTGGGGTGGCCTCCCGCAGGCCTTTGACCACCAGAACAACGACTGGCAAGTGGAATATCGCCAGTTGTCTGAACTGCTTACCCAGGACGAGTTCGAGCGCGCCCGACGCTCGACCCAGGATGCCCATTACACCTCCGAGGTGATCATTGGGGGCATTTATCAAGGCCTCCAGCAGATGGGCTTCGACGGCGGCAAGATCTTTGAGCCAGCCGCCGGCACCGGCAACTTCATAGGTTTGATCCCCACAGCGTTGCGTGAAAAATCGAAGTTCACCGCCGTCGAGCTCGACCCTCTCACAGCGGACATCGGCAAGCAGCTCTATCCCGAAGCCACCTACATCAACAAGGGCCTTCAGGACGTTGTGATTCCAGCAGGTTACTTTGATGCGGTCATAGGCAACCCGCCGTTTGGCAGTCAGTCACTCTACGACCCGCATCACCGCGATATCAGTGGATTCTCGATCCACAACTACTTCCTCGCCAAGTCACTCGACAAACTCCGCGAAGGCGGCGTGATGGCCCAGGTTGTAAGTCGCTATTTCCTTGATGCTAACAACTCTTCCGCCCGGTCGTATATCGCCGACAAAGCCCATTTTCTCGGGGCTATCCGCCTGCCAAACAATGCGTTCAAACGCAACGCGCTCACCGAAGTTACCACCGATATCGTGTTCTTCCGCAAGGCGGCCGCCGGCGAAGAAACGGATAAGGGCTGGGTGAATGTCGGTGAAATACGTGACCGTGAGACAGGTTCGCCAATCACCCTCAACCAGTACTTCATCGAGAACCCGCAGCAGATGGCCGGCACGATGGTGCTCGCTCGCAACATGCACCGTGAAACTGCAGAGCTTGTGGCAGAGCCAGGTCAGAACCTGGCCCTGGCGATCGCCGAGCGGCTATCCGTGCTACCGGTGAACGGATATACCCCCGCCCGAAATCCAGGCGAACGCGTTAACTCTGATGCTCCGGAAAAGCCAGCCCTGGTGCTACCTAGTGCGCTAAAGGTCGGTTCGTTTTTCCTTATTCCAGATGGGCGTATCGCCCGTCGCTTGCCCGACTTGCTGGCAGACCACGACTACGTCGTCATCGAGCCAAAGAATGAACGTGCCGGCGAACGCGTCAAGGGCATGATCCAGATACGTGAAGCCTTGCGTGATCTGATGCAAGGAGAGCAGTCGGACTCTTCAACTGACTTCGAGCTGGCCAGCAAACGCCAGGCGCTGAACCAGGCTTACGACCTGTTCCTGCGCAAGTTCGGTCACGTCAGTGCCCAGGCCAACCGTCTGGCGATGAGTGAAGATCCTGAATATCCACTGATCCACGCCCTGGAGAGCGACTACGACAAGGGTGTGTCGGCTGAAACGGCGAAGAAACACGGCGTAGATCCCCGCGCGCCTTCGGCGAAAAAAGCGGCGATCTTCTCCAGACGAGTGATGAGCCCTCGCGTAGAAGTCACCCAGGTTGAAACGGCCAAGGACGCCCTGGTTGTCTCTATGAATCAGTCCGGACGGATCGACCTGTCGAGGATGATGAGGCTTTCCGGCAAACCTGAGGACGAGCTCATTGCCGACCTGAAGGGGCTGATCTACCAAAACCCGTTACTGCAGCGCTGGGAAACAGCCGACCAATATCTCTCTGGCAATGTGAAGGACAAGCTGAAAGCAGCAGTTGTCGCAGCTGAGCTCAATCCGCGTTTTATCGAAAACGTCGAGGCGTTGCGAGCCGTTCAACCAGCGGACATCGAACCCGTGGACATTCGGGTGCAACTCGGGTCCACCTGGGTACCCGACTTAGACGTGGAAGAGTTTGTCAGGCATTTGCTTGGCCGCGTGGCCTGCAGGGTTTCGTACCAGCCGTCTCTGGGCAAGTACATGGCCAAGATCGGCGCCGCCGATCACACCACTGGCAACGTAACGTGGGGTACCGATCGCTACCCGGCGCACCAACTCGTTGAAGCCATACTGCTGGGCCATGCGATCCAGGTTCGTGACGAAGTCGGCAAGGATGATCGTGGCAACAAGATCTACCGAATCAACGACGTTCAGACGGCAGCGGCAAATCAGAAAGCGGATGAAATTCG